>JAAYFZ010000241.1 GCA_012727965.1 Clostridiaceae bacterium | reverse complement strand
TTTTTCAATATTTCAAATTGGTCTATACTGAATTCTGATATGCTAATTACGCTTGTCAGAGTTGGAGTCTTACTTGCAGTATTTGGTATTTACTACCTAAGCATGTATAGAATAAAGGTAAAAGCCTAAATCTTGGTATATATCTGCAAATATTGAAGAGTTTTTTGCACATTATTCCATGTTCTTTTTTGTCCATACTTCGCTATAATTTATAGCATGGGCAAAAAGAATTACAGCCTTGAGAGGCGTCTGCAAATCTATGTAGTAATAACTATTCTGCTGGTCGCAATTATCAGCAGTACAATTACCGGATATATATATTTCCGGTCTTACCTAAACGACTTCTATAAGCAGGCTGACAGCACGCTGACTTATTTTGAAAATGCTATTCTCCGACAGAAATTAAGAGATAGCAGCAGCGCGGCGGTCAGCCTGGCTTCGCTTCCTGAAGCAGTAAATTACTTCTCCGCAGATTCCGGGGACAACCTTCCCTCTGCTCTTGCTCATTCTATCGAGACTAACAACAGTATGGTCGTACTGCTTGATCCAGAATTCAATGTTCTCTTCAACACTGACTCCTACGATGAGCTAAACCATAATAACCTAACCGGTTTTCTTAATAGAAGACTGGCACGCTTAGCAGATAATCAGCTGAGCGATAGCATGAAAAACAGAAAAGATCCTGAAGCAAATACTGCTGCAGCAAACAGTATAGCCACTGACCTGAGTACAACAAAAATCCCCGATGATGCCTTTTACTATGGTGATCTTATGGGCAATTTGCTTGCCATGTCCATGGTCCCTGTCAACCAGGACGGAGAAGTTATCGGCTATGTTATAACTGGATATGATCTGACAGATCCTGCCTATACCGAATATATCGGACGATATTTCGGATTGGTAGCTACCGTTTTTTATCAGGATATCAGAGTAAATACAAATCTTAGTGATGCTGACGGCAAATATTTGCATACAACGATGGATAATGATATATCTAGAGAAATATTTTTTGAGAATAACTCCTATTCTGGTCATGTAGAATTCGCAGGCAAAAATTATATTGGTACTTATCGTTCAATCCACGATAACACGAATACTGTTGGCGCGTTATTTATTGGCATGCAAGTCTCAGATATATTATTTAATCTTAGGTTATCAATTTATCTTATTGCAGCGGCAGCATTGATAATAGCAATAGGTGCGATACTTGTCACAAGGCAGATCATCAGCAGACATATCGGCAAACCAATAAGTCAGATGATTGAATTAATGCAAAAAATGGCGAACAATCCAGCAACTTTGGCCAATGAAGATATTTCTTATATCGGCGAGAAAAACCTCAGCAAAATGGTTCAGAGCCTCAAGCATACTGCAGCAGCAATCGCTCAAGATCGCGAGCATCTGGCATATTTGGCATTTCATGACAGGTTGACCGGATTATACAATAGCAAGAGACTCTTTGATTATTATGGAGAGAGAGAGCGAAGCAGCATAAATCACGCTTTCAAAGCACCTGCAAATGTTACTACTGTCAATATTGATTTTTTTAAACGCCACAAAAAATATCTTGGACAACAGGGGTCAGAAAATCTTCTATTAGCTGTATCTCAGAGATTATCAGAAGTCACAAAAGAATATGACTGCGATCTTTATAGACTGACCTCTGATGAGTTCATTATTTGTTCTGATACTGTGTTCAGCAACGATACTTTCGATCAGCTTCTGATCGACCTGATGGAAACAATGCATAAACCAATCGACATCAATAACAAGAAGCTTATTGTGACGATCAGCATTGGAGCAGCTAGAAGGGAATCTGCAGATGATACCTTACAGGATATTATGCAAAAATCCAGTATGGCACTTGATACCGCCAAATATTCCGGCAGAAATCAGTTAGCTTATTTCGATCCAAAAACAGCTAAAATGAGACAACGCTATCTTAGAATTGAAGAAAAATTGCGAAGTCTGCAGGACTATAGCTGTTTTGAATTGTATTTTCAGCCTCAAATCGATACTTCATCTGGCAAGGCTTATGGCTTGGAAGCACTTATCCGTTGGCATGATTCAGAACTTGGTTGGATTTCGCCTGCAGAATTCATCCCCTTGGCCGAAGCAATCGGCATGATCACGCTAATCGGCAACTGGGTAACTGATTCGGCAATCAAGTTTATCAGTCATCTTAAATCAATCGGCATAAATGGTCTTCACATGTCGATTAATGTAGCAGCAGCTCAGATGATAGAGCCTGATTTTGTTATCAGAATGATTGAAATAGCCCGGCTGAGAAATGTTGACCCGTCTGAAATCGTAATTGAAATAACAGAAACACAGCTTGTTCAATCCTTCGAAAATGCAGCTGAAAACATCAAACAGCTCAAGCATAATGGTTTTAAAATCGCGATGGATGATTTCGGCACTGGCTATTCATCTCTAAGCTATATTGGCAGTCTGCCCATAGACATCATCAAAATTGATCAGAGCTTCGTTCAGTCGCTTGATTCTGATGTTAACCTTGAACTGGTAAAAGAAATGATCACACTTGGGCAGAGACTTGGGATGACCGTTATCAGCGAAGGTGTCGAGACCAAGGCACAGCTGCTGCAACTGCGTGAAATAAGCGGTACACATATTCAGGGCTATTATATCAGCAGGCCGCTGCCGCGTTCTGAAATCATAAGCTGGCTGAAGCATAACGCAGCTGGCAAATATGCTTCGCTTCATGCTAAAACAGAAATCTGATCAGCAATTCTTGCGAAAAGCAACTAAAAGCAGCCTCTTACTGCCACTTCTCATATTTAACAGTTGAATCAATAGGTTTCCGCAGTCTCTCATGTCTGTCAGGACTTGCTGCTGGTGACTGCTCAGCCTCAGTAGATGCGTATCCCAGGCATAAAATATTAATCGGCTCAACATGGTCCGGAAGACCAAATCCGTTTCGAATCACAGAAGGATCAAATTTGCAGATCCAGAGCGAACCCAGACCTGAGTCAGCTGCTGCAAGCATCATATGGTCAGTGACAATACTGGCATCTATATAAGCAGAATCCATATTATCATAGCTTCTCTTCCAGGTTTGACTATGATCTGCACAGACAACCAGCACTACAGGTGCTCCGAATCTATTGCAGGCCTTATCAATCGTTTCCAGGCCTTGCTCACTTGTAACAGCAATAACGGCCTGCGGTTGTCTGTTAGCAGCTGTAGGGGCAATCCTGCCGGCTTCCAGAACATAGTCTAGCTTGTTCTTCTCAACCGGTTTGTCTAAATAACTTCTTACTGAATAACGTTTTCTAATTAGCTGAGAATAATCCATTAATATCACTCCTCGATCTTACTGTTGTGCTATCAATTATATCACGACTCTTAGAACGAACTGTTCGTCCTTCATTTCCATCATCTTATAATGCTGCTCCGCCTCAACCTTCTCCTCATATTCCTTAGGAGAACCACAAACTGCTGGAAATCGAAGCAAATACGATCCGCTGATAATTGAATCATGAACCAGCTAGTAATAGAGTGTATTGTTCCGATATGCCCCGTCTTATTATTCCGATAGCATTTATATTATTCCGCAAAGGTGGTATGATTATTTTAGATTGGAGTGATAGCTATGTATATGACTGTTATGCAGGCCGCTGAAAAGTGGAAACTGTCTGACCGCCGCGTTCGCTTTCTTTGCGCTGAAGGAAAGATTCACGGTGCATTCCAGGAAGGCCGAGGCTGGAAGATTCCCTTGGATGCCATGAAACCGGTCGATGGTCGGTTCAGATCCACGGAAAATCTATTGGAGATGATCGATCGAAAAAAGGCTGAACTTGACACCCGTCGTCCATTGACTGAGGGTGAAGTCGCTCGACTAATGGAACAGTTCATTGTGGAGTATACATACAATTCCAATGCCATCGAGGGCAATACACTTACACTTCGTGAAACCGACATGGTGCTAAGGGGATTGACTATTGATCAGAAACCACTGAAGGATCACCTGGAGGCAGTCGGCCATAAGGAAGCCTTTGACTTAGTCCTGGAATTTGTAAAGAATCAAACAGCTTTGTCCGAGCGAGTCATTCAGCAAATCCATTATCTGGTACTTGCCGATAAGAAGGATGACCGTGGCGTATATCGCCGGATTCCAGTCCGAATCATGGGTGCTCATCATGAAACAGCGCAGCCTTATCTGATTCAGCCCAAAATGGAACAGCTACTGGCGGCTTATGCGGAAAAAACTGAGCATATCGTAACCAAGCTGGCATGGTTCCATATCGAATTTGAGAGCATCCACCCGTTTATCGATGGCAATGGCCGTACAGGACGGCTATTGGTAAACCTGGAGCTGATGAAGGCCGGTTATCCATCCATCGACATCAAGTTCACGGATCGGCTGGCCTATTACAATGCCTTTGACGAATACCATGTTAATCAAAGGCTATCCGCCATGGAAAATCTGTTTGCAGGATATACCAATGAGCGTCTGGATAATTACCTTGCCATGCTTCAAGATTAACCGGTTTTAGAGCTATAACCATACATTTCTCAAAAAAAAACAAATTACCTGATTTGAACTCATATCAAATCAGGTAATCTTCTGGTTGCGGAGGGAGGACTCGAACCTCCGACCTTCGGGTTATGAGCCCGACAAGCTACCAACTGCTCCACTCCGCGATATTTAGATTGCACCAACTCCCAGGGAAATTTTGGTGCTCGTGGCCGGACTCGAACCGGCACGGGGTTAAATCCGACGGATTTTAAGTCCGTTGCGTCTGCCAGTTCCGCCACACGAGCAAAGATCCGTGTTTGTTGTGCCTGACTATAATATCATCGCATATATGCTTTGTCAACAGACAATTATTTGACATTTTGTGACTTTTGATGAGCCTGAAATCTAGCCATTTCAGGCTTATTGTCTTGACATATAGGGCGAAATTGCATAGTATCATTCTGTGGGCAATTTTTTGATAGTACATTTTGTGCAAGAGTCTGCTCAGTTATTATTATAATGATTATTTGATTATGAACAGACTCTATTATGACGGGTTCTATGAAAGGGTAATAGTCATGACTAGAAGTAAAAAAGCGGTCGCTATACCGCAGACAGCAGAAGACAATTTCAAGAAACTAACACAGCTTCATAGAAGCCGTTTGTACAGAGTCTGCCTTTCAAAAGGATTATTTGTCGGTCAGCCGGGTATACTCCTTACAATTAGAGAGCTCGGTTCCTGTTCTCAGACTGAGCTGGCAACAGCACTTGATGTTACTACACCGTCCGTGGCAGTTTCAATCAAGAGGCTGGAACGCAATGGTCTTATTTCAAAAGAGATAAATGAAAATGATAACCGCTATAATCGCATAACACTAACTCGCAAGGGTATGAAAGCTGCGCTTAAGTGTGAAAAGATTTTTGGTTGTATTAACGATAAAATGTTTGCTGATTTCAGCGACGATGAGATGGAACAACTAAATGATTTTCTTGCCAGAATGAACAATAACCTGGCTAACTTCGACCCTGAGAAGGATCCATCTGTAAGATGCCCTAATCCGGATATGGTTGACGAAGAAATTGAAAAACAAGTAGACGAGATCTTCGCCAACCAGGTTTGATTATTCTACAGTAACACTTTTAGCCAGATTACGTGGTTTGTCCACATCTAGACCTTTGTTGACAGTAACATAATAAGCGAAGAGCTGAGCCGGTGTGATAGCAATAACAGGTGCAAGCAGTGAATCAATATCCGGAATTCGAATGATCGTATCACAGACCTCTGCTGCCTTCTCACATGAATCTCTCGCTATTCCGAGAACTACAGCACCTCTGGCTTTGACCTCACGTATATTACTGATCATTTTATCCATTAAGTCATTTTGAGTAAGGGGGCATACGACAAGTGTGCCCTCTTCTATTAGCGCAATAGTGCCATGCTTAAGCTCACCGCCTGCATAGGCCTCTGAATGGATATAAGATATCTCCTTAAGCTTAAGTGATGCTTCCATTGACAGTGCATAGTCCAGGCTGCGTCCTATGAAGAAGACACTGTGTACGTTGAAGTGTTCGGCTGCAAATCGCTGAACAGTTTCCCGTCGAGAAAGCGTCTCTTCCATCAATGCTGGCAGTTCCAGCATTTTTTTCAGATAGTCCTCATAAACTGTCTGCTCGATGCGTCCAAGAGTATGAGCCATTTGGAAGGCAAGCAGATACAAAGCAACCAACTGCGTATTGTAGGCTTTTGTCGATGCAACAGCAATTTCTGGACCTGCTGCTGTATAGATGACTGAGTCAGCTTCACGCGCTATAGAACTACCTACAACATTTACTATGGCAATAATTCTAGCACCCAGTTTTTTAGCCTCTCGCATTGCCGCTAATGTATCTAATGTTTCTCCGGACTGGCTGATGATGATAACCAAGGTTTTATCACTGACGATAGGGTTCCTGTAGCGAAACTCAGAAGCAACGTCTACCTGAACAGGTATTCTGCATAGTTTTTCAATAACATACTTACCAACGACACCAGCATGGCTGGCGGTACCACAAGCTACTATATGAATATGATCTGTCGCCTCGAGTATTTCACGGTTAAGATCGACATGTTCGAAATTGATCAGACCATTTCTGATTCTCGG
>JAAYFZ010000240.1 GCA_012727965.1 Clostridiaceae bacterium | reverse complement strand
GTATCCACCAGTTACTACACAAACTTTTCCCTTCAGTGAAAAAATATCATGTTTCATAGTATCCTAACCCTCTCTCTACTTGTACGATCAACAAGACCCATACATTTTTGAATATAATGAGCTTTACCTAAAACGTTTTATATATAGTTATGTAATATGTTTTGAAAAGCTCTTTATCACAAATTAAACTATTATTCACTGTTTGTCAAATCTTTTTTATGCTATTTGTCATGCCGCTATTACTTCTGTTGATTTTTTAGCAACACTTTATTCATATTTGTAACAAAAGTTTCGATATCCATTAGCATTTGCAAGTAGCTTGTACATTTACTAAATCCTGCAATATTGGGATATACTAAAGGTGATCAAGTTTATTTGCAGGACATCTGCAAGTTTTAACTGGTGTTAAAATGGAGATATTTTAGCAAGTAAAATTTTTTTCGAATTCTATCTGATCTATGGCGAGGTGATGTCATGGGGATAATGCTTCCAGATTATAGTAATAGCATTCTTAATCTTTCAGCATCTATTATGAATACTTATGGACTGCTGTCTGATCATACTTCTCTGCCCTTAGTTGATGAATGCTTGAAGCAGAGTAAAAAAAACCTGATTTTTCTTACCCTTGACGGCTTGGGAAGCAGTTTTTTGCGTCAGCAAATGCCGCGATCATGCTTTCTTAACGAGCATTATCACTCTGATTTGACTTCAGTGTATCCCTGTACAACTACTGCAGCGACAACAACACTTCAGTCTGGGTTGAGTCCGGCCCAACATGGCTGGCTTGGCTGGAATGCCTGGTTCATGGAATACGGGGCTATTGTCGACCTGTTTCTTGATCGCGACAGTTTGTCAGGCGCAGCGATCAAACCATCGCCTGCAGAACACTATCTTAAGTACAAAACTATAATTGACCGAATCACAGAGAAATCTCAGCAATCAGACCTTTGCCGCACCGTCATGCCGCCTTTTGCCAGTAATGGTGTTAATTCCTTCGAGCAAATGGTTGAAAGGATTATCACCTACTGTCAAGAGCCAGGACAGAGGTTTATCAGTGCCTACTGGTATGAGCCTGATACTCTGATGCACAAATACGGACCAGCCAGTCCAGAGGTTATTATTGAAATGACATCTATCGACAACTGTCTAGAGAAAATGTTTGATCAGGTCTCTGATTCAATATTGATCATTACAGCAGATCATGGTCAGACAGCTATCGAAGAAGAGTTTTTCCTGGATGATATTCCCGAGATTATGAACTGCCTCCTGATTCCGCCAACACTGGAAAACAGAGCCGCTTCATTTTTCATTAAACATTCATGTAGAAATACTTTTGAGGAAATGTTCATACAATTGTTCGGAGATGACCATATGCTCTTTGAGCGGCAGCAGGTCTATGA
Source organism: Clostridiaceae bacterium (assembly GCA_012727965.1). Classification (GTDB taxonomy): domain Bacteria; phylum Bacillota; class Clostridia; order Saccharofermentanales; family UBA5734; genus JAAYFZ01. The sequence continues at coordinate 3,826 of JAAYFZ010000240.1, read as the reverse complement.
TATGGGTCTATTCGGACCAGGCAAAAAACACCCAAAAGTTGATGATTTTCTTGGGGACTATCTGGCTTGTGCGACTGGTAAAAGAATGATGAGATATATTGGTGCCCATGATCGTGAGAGATACTTTTTTAAGGGGCACCACGCAGGTTTGACAGAAGAAGAAATGGTCGTTCCTCTTATCATAGCATCGTGCTGACGTAATATATGTTACGCACATTCTTATTGCGGTATCAATGTTTCGTCTGAGACAGTTTGGTTTATGAAACATTGCTAAAGTAACATCAGAAATCGTGATCAAGATATTTTTATGATCACAAAATACTATTTATCAAATGAAAGGTTGTGAATATTTTCTTTAGTATAATTGGATGGATAATCTTAGGTGCTCTGGCAGGCTGGATCGGCAGCAAGTTTACAGGCAATGACAAGAAAATGGGCGCACTTGCAAATATCATCGTTGGTATTTTAGGTGCTTTTATCGGAGGCTTCGTATTTACGCTAATCGGCGGCAGTGGATTTACAGGATTTAATCTCTGGAGCCTGTTCGTTGCTATTATTGGCTCCGTGATTCTCCTGACAATAATTAATCTGATACGCAAATAACGTCGGTATCAAATACCCGATTTCTTGAGTTCTGCCTCATATTCGTTAGGGGTAAGGCCAGTTGTTTGCTTAAAAACTTTGAAAAAATATGTATAGTTCTGGAAGCCGCAGGCTGAGGCGATATCCTTGATCCTGCGGCCTCCGGACTTTATCATTTTGCAGGCATTCTCGATACGGTAAGCAGTTACATATTCTGAGAAGCCTTTTCCAGTTTCATCCTTAAATGATCTGCTCAAATAGGAATTGCTGACACCCGCAAACTCGGCAGCATCTCCAAGAGAAATCTGATCCTGATAACTGCTATGAATGAATTGCAGTGCCTTGGATACTACTGGAGTGTATCTCTCGTGCAAACCATGTAGACGTAAAAATATTACAGTTTCTTTGTACTTCTCTATAATCCAGTCCTTGAGATCATCAACTGTATCGAATCGATTAATCCTATCATAAGCATCGAGCGGATCATAAGAGCTATTTTCAGTAATTACATTCATTTCTCGCAAACAGCGCCCAAGCAAGTGTATCAGTTCAATACAGATTATTTTGAATGATTTATTACTTGCTCTTTGCTCATAAAGCTTCATGAAATAATGCGTAAGAGCTGCTTCAGCTGCTATCGCATCTGCCATTTGTATAGATGATGTCAGCTGCTTCTCAACTTCAATATCCAGAGATATGCTCTCATGTTGTTCCTGCCATGATGAATTATCTTTTTGACCTGCGTATCGAATGCTGCCAGAACCATCATAGAAGTGTTCATCCATCAGTGATCTGACCTGTTGATAGCTCTGTACCAGGCCTTCAAGACCAATATAGGGTTTACCTGCACAGAAACTGGTGCTGAGATTAAGATATCTCTGTATGCTCATACCGATCCTGCTGATCACAGCTTTTTGCCGATCAATTTGCGACATTATGCTCCGCTGTCCTCCTGCAGGAACAAATATTATAAAAGTACGCTCATCCAATTTTTGAACAGCTGAACTGCTATATTCTTTTAAAATTTCAGACGATATTGACAATACTGACGCAACTATGGTGTTTAGTTTTTTTTCGTCGCTGCTCTGCTTAATGCGCCAAAACTGGTCTATCAGCATCAGTATGATCGAACCGCCGCTTAATGGTAGATCAAGCTCCAGTGATTCCATCTGAACTCTTGCGCTCTGTTCATCTGTTTCTAAAATACCTTCAAGCAGTTCACTTATAAAACGATGTCTCAGTACATCCAGATGCTCCTCGATCTGATCCTCAAGCTTCGCATTTATAGCTTCTGCTTTTTCCTCTCTGACAATAGTCGCAGCAGCAGCCTCCAGAGCTGCCAACAGAGTCTCAGCTGTCAAGTTATGCTTAAGCAAATAATCAACAGCACCTCCACGCATAGATTTACGTAAATAGTCGTAATCATCATAGCCGCTAAGTCCAATAGACTTAACCCGCGGATACTTCATTGATACTTGTTCTATCAAATCGGCACCATTCATCACAGGCATATTCATGTCAACCAGTAAAATATCTGGAACTTTTTCAGCCATCTTATTAAGAGCCGCCTTACCATTAGCAGCTTCACCGATTATCTCATAGCCATGATGACGCCAGTTTATTAAGTCCTTCAAACCTGTTCGGAAGGGCGCTTCATCATCTATCAGCATTATCTTCAGCATTATCTGGTATGATCTCCTTATTGTTTCTAATTGCAGGTATTTTAATTTCACAGGTGGTAAAAAGCTCAGGAACACTATTTATGGATAGACCAAATCCATCACCGAAATTAAGTTTGATCCTTTCCCTGACATTGTTTATGCCTATACCGTTGAAGGCACTAACAACACTGCCTTCTTCAATCTCAGCCAGACGTTCCTGATTCATACCTGCGCCATTATCCGTGACCTGAAGTCTAATGGCTTCGTTTTCCAACATCCCCTTAATTACCAGCGTTCCCTGTCCATCCAGCATTGCTATACCGTGGACCAGAGCATTTTCAACCAGCGGCTGTAGAAGCAGCCTGGGGATCATACATGTCAGGATATCCGGCTCAATATCAAACACAGTCTTGAACTTATCAAAATACCTATACTCTTGTATACGAAGGAAACAGCGAATGTTATCGAGTTCCTCTTCTATTGTTATCATATCATTCTTGGCGCCGATGGTCGCATTGATCAACTGAATCAGAGAGCTTATCAGATCATCTACATTATGATTGCCTTGCAAAGAAGCCATCCATCGCGCTGTATTTAGTGTGTTAGATAAGAAATGAGGATTTATCTGAGCTTGTAGAGCCTTAAGCTCTGCAATACGCTTTTGCTTTTCTTTGTCGGTTACATTTATAACCAATCGATTGATCTCATCCATCATTTCATTGAAATTAGAAGATACCTCTTCAACCTCTCTCAAAGCATTCAGCTTGACCTCAACAGTTAGGTTTCCTCTCCTGGCTTCATGCATACCATCAATGACTTTTTTGAGTGGGTCAGCAATTATATAGGCAAAAAATGACGAAAGAACGATCATAACAACCACGATCAACATCATCATAATAATGATTCTGAAAGCAGTACTGTTTAGTTCAGCATTAATATATTCCTGCGGCAGCAGTCCTGTAAAATACAAATCAAATTCTGGCAGTTTACTGGCAAAAACCAAAAAGTTTCTGCTGCCATCATTCCAGACAGGTACTTCATAGTCCTCTTCATCGTTATCTGGTCCTTCGGAAGCTTCAACTATCGCCTGAGCCAGTTTAATGTCTAGCTGATCTCCAAGACTAACAAATTTGTCTCGGGCCGCATATACTAAACCACTACTGTCAGTTATGAAGCTGTGTGAACCATTGCCTATATCGCTTTCTTTGGAAATACTATTGAGGTAGCGTTCACTGATTCTGATCATTAGAACACCCTTAACCTCACCGCGATAGAGTGTCTTAATTGATCTTGCCAACATAACTGCCTGAGTATTGCCAGATGGTTTGACCATGTCAAACCAAAGATTAGGTTGATGGTCCTCTTCACCTACTGGCATAAGAAAAGTTGCACCATTCTCATTTACGGCAGCATCATATAACTGCTGCTGAGTCATTATTTTTAGAGAAAATGGCAAACCATAATTGCCATAAATGATAGTTTGCTGCTGCGAAGGATTCAGTAGTGTCACAATGAAGTCTTCATTCTGTCTGGCGACTTTTATGCCTGAGTCTTGTCTTATGCTGGATAGAAGCTGATTTCTG
>JAAYFZ010000239.1 GCA_012727965.1 Clostridiaceae bacterium | reverse complement strand
TTGCGGTATCTGATATAGAAGGTATGAATCTGCTAAGACGAAATGGTGCCCTGCTCATTGGTCAGACTATGTCTGATCGAGAAATAGTTTTCGGAGGTCAGAGAGTCGATCTGGAGACTGTTATCGCCGGCTGGCAGAATAAACTGGGAAAAGTCTTCCCGACTGACGTTAAGAACAAACCGGAAATTGACAACAGACTTACAGAGAATACTTATCTGAAAAATTATAGTGCAATCAAAAACAAATCAGAAATTAAGACAAGTGCTCCTTATGTTATGAATAGCAGTAAGGCAAGACCAAAGGTATTCATACCGGTTTTCCCCGGCACAAATTGTGAGTATGATACTCAGAAGGCCTTCGAAAATGCTGGTGCATCTACTGATATTCTTGTTGTGCGTAATCTCACACATCAGGCAATCACTGAAACTATCGCTGTGATGGAGAGAAGAATAGCAAAAGCTCAGATCATTATGCTGCCAGGAGGCTTCAGCGGCGGCGACGAACCAGAAGGATCAGGTAAATTTATTGCGGCTGCCTTGCGAAATCCCGCATTGACGGAACAGATCAGAATTCTTCTGCAAAAGCGAGATGGCTTGATGCTGGGAATCTGTAATGGTTTTCAAGCTCTGGTAAAACTTGGACTACTCCCTTATGGCGACATAACAGATCTGACATCAGACTCGCCGACCTTGACTTTTAACAGTATTGGCAGACATGTTTCGACATATGTGACGACAAGAGTTGTAAGCAATAGATCACCATGGCTTGCCTTGACGAAGCAAGATGAGCTATATCAAATTCCCGTATCGCATGGTGAAGGTCGATTTACAGCTAGTCCGGAGATATTATCCAAGCTGATCGAAGCAGATCAAGTTGCAACTCAATATGTTGATCTTAATGGACGACCTTCGATTGAAACAGCTTATAACCCCAACGGATCAGTAGCAGCTATTGAAGGCATAATCAGTGCTGATGGCAGAATATTTGGTAAGATGGGTCATTCAGAAAGATACGGAACTGATATTGCCAAAAACATTCCTGGAAATAAAGATCAACATCTGTTTGAAGCTGGCGTAAAATGGTTTGAGTGACCTTACAGGTCACGATTTAGGAGGAAAAATGAAGCAGAAAAGAGTGGCACAAAATATGGCTGCAAAGCCTATCAAACAGAAACAATCGAGACGCAGAGAAATTGCCAGGCTGCCAAGGTGCCTTGTAATTACGCTCTCGATTATCTTGCTCGCTTCAGCTCTGCTGGCTACCTATGCTAGATTCAGACCGGTTGTTCTTACGCTGCCCACACAAGTTTATAGATATAGCAGAAGTGCTGATATCAATTATCAGGTGCAAAATAAAACTACTGATTCGTTTGGTCAATCTGTACAAGGGATGGACTCAATCTATCTGAGAAGCAATGCTATGAAAATTCTTCCTGTAATCAGATATGAGATTAGCGGCAATCGAGTTGTTTCAATAAGCGGCAGTTATCAAATGGTTGGCATAATCAGACTGCGCGATAAAACAAATCCGAACAGTATAATTCACGAAAAAACGATTTCATTATCAGAACGTACTGATATAAATACTGTCGCCAGCGGACTTAACCTCGAAGTATCGGCACAGGCAGACCTGACATCCATCTATGAAATGATCGATGCTCTTGAGTTGGAGACTGATCAGGAAGTGTCATATGAGCTTGAAGCAGGATTGCAGACTGATTTCGATCTATCGAGTTCAGGTCAGGAAATTTTGAAAATGCAAGAACGCCCTGGAATGATAATTCCACTGGGTAACGATACTTTTACCATTAGTTTGCTTAAACTAGATGATAAAGGAGACTCGATCTGGCGTCTTCAGAATTGGCAGCTTGAACTGACTCCGATGCCAACATGGCTCTATCCTGTGGCTAT
>JAAYFZ010000238.1 GCA_012727965.1 Clostridiaceae bacterium | reverse complement strand
GCTCATGATGCGCATATGGTTCTCGATCAGCTCATCCATGAAATAAGTTCTCTTGAGCGTCTCATAATACTCATCGATGCTGAAACCAAGAGCAGGACCCTTGTCAGTCCAGCCGCCCGGCATAGTGTAATAATGCGGAGTCAGTGCATCCATAAATGGAGCGGCACTGGCCATGACCTTGTCAGTCCAGTTATAATCATCAACATTGGCACCACAGGCGATCTTATAGATTTTGTTGTCGCCATAGCTGCGGACATAGGTCTGGAACTGGCGATAGAGATCGGCATAATACTCAGGTCTCATATTGCCGCCACAGCCCCAGTTTTCATTGCCGACGCCGAAATATTTGACCTTCCAGGCCTCGGCCTGGCCGTTCTCTTCTCTGAGCTTAGCCATAGGTGATACACCGTTAAAAGTCATGTATTCGACCCATTCGCTCATTTCCTGAACTGTACCGCTGCCGACATTGCCGTTAATATATGGCTCACAGCCGATCTGACTGCAAAGCTCCAAAAACTCATGTGTGCCGAAGGAATTATCCTCGACAACACCGCCCCAATGAGTATTGATCATTTTCTTGCGATCGCTCTTCTTACCGATGCCATCCTTCCAATGATATTCATCAGCAAAACAGCCGCCTGGCCAACGCAGGACAGGTGTTTTTATGTTCTTGAGGGCTTCGACCACATCGGTCCTCATGCCCTTCTCATTTGGTATCTCAGAGTCCTCGCCCACATACAATCCATTATAGATACATCTGCCGAGATGCTCGGAAAAGTGTCCGTAGATATTTCGATTTATCGTGCTTCCGCGTTTTGCTGCATTAACTATCAGCTTACTCATTTTAGTACCTCCAAAATCATCAAATAATACTGACTACCTTCTAGTATATGACCGTTTTCTAGCTTGTTCAATATCATTACGTGTCACTTAATCATCATTTAATGCTACAATGACATCGTAACACACTAACAGATTTCTATTATTGCGAGGACGACAATACATGTTTCATATTATAGACAGCGGTTATGCGTTCACTCATCATACTGGTATTGAGATCAATCGTCCGGGCGGCACATCACACTATGTGTTTGTTTTTTTCCGATCACCATGTGAGTTCGAAACAGAGGATGGTTATATTTCTTGTCAGGACCATTATATATTGATGGAGCCAGAGATTAAGCATCACTATCGCTCAAGCTTCAAGCCTTTTGTAAATGACTGGATTCATTTCGAGGTAGAGAGCCCGGCAGCGATAGAGCTGATCAGATCGTTTGGTCTGATTTTGAACAAGCCAGTGCCACTCGATGACGCTAAATTTGTTACACAACTGATCAAGCTGCTGCAAACGAACAGGCATATGATCGGAACAGATGCTTTTGAGGAGAGACCCGTGATTCAGAATAGAGCAGATGTCGATTCTCAACTAGCCGGATCAGGCAGCAAAAGCAAGCGCGATCTGGTTGATACCGGCATCATGCTAACGCTGTTTGAGTCCTTGTCTGCTTTTCAGACAAGCAGACATCAAGACAGAACATATCATAACTACTACCCGGCTTTTGCCAGTATAAGAAATGATCTGTATAGTCTGCCGCAGGCCGGCTTACGTATACAAGAGCTGGCCGACAGAGCCGGCCTCAGTTTATCAAGGTTTCAGCATTTGTACCGGGAAATATTCATGTGTACTGTTGGTGAGGATATAGCGAAAGGAAGATTGAAGCGCGCTCTGTATTTACTGGAAAACAGCGACCTGCCGGTTGCGGTGATCGCGCAGGACAGCGGCTATACGAACGAGACGCATATGATCCGCCACTTCAATAAATATATAGGCAGAAGCCCGGGGCGGTATCGGCGTGAGCTTAGTTTCTGAAGTCCCTCGGCGTCTTGCCAGCATATTTTTTGAAAACATATGTGAAGTACTTATAATCATGGAACCCCACCTGCTCAGATATTTCATAGCCCTTAAGCTCTGGATGCGAGATAAGGAGTTCCTTCGCCATGTCGACTCTGTACTGGTTGAGCCAGTCAACAAAATTTACACCTGTTTCTTTTTTAAAAAGCTTACTCAAATAATTGGGAGTTATATGAATTGCCTGTGCCAGACTCGCCAGCGAGATCTCTTCACTATAATTGCTCTTAACATAGTCTATGGTTTGTCGAACGAAGCTGGTGTATTTCTCATCTTTGCTCAGTTGAATGATCTCTAGCAGTTCATCGAAATACTGCTTGAGGTGTTGTTCGAAATCAGCTGCAGTTTCAAGCTGATGTAGTCTTACAGTATAATTACTGAGCTCATCAGGCAGATCATGCGAGTCGATACCCGACTCTTCTAGTCCACTTATGGACATGAATATCAGGCGCTGACAGTGCTGTCTGTAATCAAGAGACGATGCTCTGTTTTTCACCAATGCATCACAGTAGTTTGTCAGAGCAGCATGCATAAGCTCTCGATTACAGAGTCTCATCTGCGAGATGACATCTCGTTCAATCACACTGGGATATTCAACAACGTTCATTTCAGAATCAAATCTGTTCTGATAACAAATAATCGAGGCTTTTCCCATATATGCTTTTTGCCTGACAGCACTAAGAGCCTGTTTCCATGACGTAGAAATTGTCAGCAAATTATTAACCGGCCGGCCGATACCAATAGTTAATGTGCAATTGAGGTAATTCTCGACATGCTTTTTGATCTCTTCAAGATAGCTAGTTATTTCCATGCAGCAATTATCTGAAGAGCATGCACGCGTGCAGCATTCAACAAACAAGTTTATCTGGTCAAGCTCACCCATTGTTCCGAAGGCTCTGCCATGCTTCTGCAGAATTTCTTCTGCGACATTAAGCACAAGATAACGCAAAGAATCCTGATCCAGATCAGTATCGATCTCTGACCAGAGCAAAAAATCATCTATGCTGAAAACCATCGCATACCAACGGCCAGCCGAAATTTCCATTCCAAGCGCGGTTGCTTGTCCTGACAAATCTTCGAAGGAGCTGAACTTACCACTCAACAGATCAATTGTATAAGCTCTCTTAAGACTTTGATAGTGCTCTCGAATCAACTTTATATTACGCAGTTCAGCTGCCTTCTTCTCCCTTTCAATTTCAAGTTTCTCGATCAAAAGCTTGACTTCTTTTACCAGGATATCAGCGCCGACAGGTTTCAGCAGATAGCTTTCAACGCCATTTTTTATTGCCTTCTGCGCATACTCAAAATCATCAAATCCGCTTAGAATTATTATTTTGATATCGGGATAACTTCTCTTAACCTCTTCAACAAGTTTCAGACCATCCATGATCGGCATCCTGATATCTGTAATCAGAATATCTGGATTAACCTCCGGAATCAGCTCAAGGGCCTCCTTGCCATTAGCGGCTTCTGCCCATGAATCTATATTTTCTTGCTTCCAGTCGATCGAACTGACAATACCCTTTCTGATTACGGGCTCATCGTCAACCAATAACACTCTATAACTCATCAGACCAAACCTCCAGGCTTATAGGGCTGACGCACAACTACTTCAGTTCCCTCTTCATTCTCACTTATAAATTCAATACCATATTCGTCGCCAAAATTGAGGCGGATGCGCTCGTGAACACTGCTTATACCAAACCCACGATTATCCGTTCCTACTTGCTTAAGCAGCCTGTTCATCTCTTCGACATCTACACCTGCTCCATCATCAGCGATGCGATATACAAGTTTATCATCTTCGCGTTGGATATCAACCCGAATTGTGCCCTGACCATCCCCCTCTTCTATTCCGTGAATGATCGCGTTTTCAACCAGCGGCTGCAGCACAAGCTTAACGGTCTGACAGTCCAGCACACTGTTATCCACATTGATCTCAAAATCAATTGCCTTTTCATAGCGCTTCTTCTGAATATCAATGTAGTTTTCAAGTAGCTCGACCTCACGACCGACCGTTGTGATTTCATTACCGCTATTAAGACTGAGTCGGAACAAGCGCGATAAGCTCTGTACCAGAGCAGCGGATTCCATCGAACCATCTATACGGCACATCCAATAGATCGTATCGAGAGTATTGTAGAGGAAATGCGGATTGATCTGCGCCTGAAGCGCACGCAACTCCGCTTCACGCTGTTTTAGCTTGCCCGTGTATACCTCATTGATCATTTCATCCAGACGCCGTGACATAATATTAAAATGTCCGGCAAGCTCAGATATTTCGTCCTTGCCCTCGACATCAAGATGAACCTTGAAGTTCTGTTCACCGATCTCAGCCATCGCGACTCGCATACGCTTGAGCGGACCCAGAACCTTCACAGTGAAGAAAACTATAAATAAAATACAAATAAACAGACTGAAGAAGACCGCGATTACAGTGAAAGTTTCAATCAGAGCATAATCCTCATACAGATCGGTAAAAGAAACCGTATTAACCAGAACCCAGCCGGGAAACATCAATTCATTCCAGGTAACATGCCACTCTTCTCGCTCAATCATCATATCGAGAGAGCCCTCTGGCGAATTGACGCGGTTGCTGTAATCATCATTGGAGATTTTCAGGACATCAAAAATGGAGCTGCCTGTACTGTCAGCATCTGTCGAGGAAACGATTATGTTTTGTGGATCGATTATATAATAGTCACCCTTTGCAACAAAAGATGTATCCTTGTAAATTTTTGCAATCGTTTCTTCGGGGATATTGATCTTAAGCTTCGCAAGCTCAGTAGTAAAATCACGAATATCATACATTATTGTATGTATCGAGAACATATTGATCTCACGCTTGGAATAGTCAGTCAAAGTATTGAAGCCAAGAGCATAATCTGTATATTCTAAACCTTCATAAATTCTGTCATCGATAATATTATCGGCAAAAGCCGAGTCAAAACTAATACCGTTTACAGCTCTTAGATGGATCGAATAGATGTACTGCTGATAGTAAATAAACTCTCTGACAACCTGCTCAGATTTAAGTCTATTGCCTGGATCCGCGGCACCTTCCTCAGCAGTCTGCCTTAGTCCACGCAGCAATTCGGAGTTCTGCAGCAAGAACAATGAGGAAGCCTTAACATCACTTAGAATGAAGTCAATGTTGTCAGCCTTCTGCTTAACTGTATTGAAATTTGTCTCACTTACTCTAATCTTAAGTGCGCTTCTATATTGGTTATAAGAAACACTGATTATTGTAATTATCGGGATGATTGCCAGCAGTAAAGAGAACGCGAAAAATCTGACTTGCAGACTATAAGTTTTCTGTTTAAGCTTACTTAGCCAAGACACTACTATCAACCCCCAATCAGCTTAGTAGATTATAGCAAAAGCAAAGCTCGCGCACTTATATGTTAGTAATATTGTGCGAAAATTTGGAAAATATTGTAGATTTGGCCCCTACAGGATGAAGACCTCATCCTATATCATCGTAGTCATTGGCTACAGTTTTTGTGACAAAAGATACAAAAACATGATAGTTAGTTGGAGAAGAAGACATATGAGGAGGAAGAAAACAATGCTCAAAAAATTCATTACAGTAATCATGGTACTGTCACTGGTACTCGCTCTTGCAGCTTGTGGCGGAGGCGCAGAAACTACTGCACCGGCACAAGTTACAACAACTGAGGCTGGAGCAGACGAAACAGAAGCACCAGCAGAAGACATGTCTGTCGGCGCAGTTATCATGAACACATCTGGTGAATGGTTTGCTGAAGTTATAGCCGGCATGGAAAAAGCCGGACGCGACCTGGGTGTAAAGGTCCAGATCGTCAGCTCAGAAAACGATGTTGCCGTTGAAGCCGACAATATGGACGCATTCATAGCTCAGAAGGTCGATGCAATCGCCATGGGTCCTATAAGTGCAGACGGTTCGGTAGCGGCATTTGATCGTGCCTTCGACGCAGATATCCCTGTCGTTTCATGGAACACTACCTGTAATTCTGACAATCTAAAATACTTCGTAGGTGTTGATAACCGTGATCTCGGTAAAAAAACCGGCGAATACATGACTGATTTTGTCAATGAAAATTACCCGGACGGAGTTAAGATCGCTCTTTTGATCAGCAATCGTTATGAAGCTGGTATCCAGCGTACAGAAGGCTTCAAAGAAGGCATCCAGGCTCTGATAGACTCAGGTGTTATCGAAATCGTTACAGAAGTTGAAGCAGAGTTTAAGGAAGAAGGACTTGATGCTACTGATCGTATTCTGACAGGCTTCCCTGAAACAGAACTGATCTGGGCATGGAATCAGACTTCTATGGAAGGTGCTGTTGCAGCACTCGCCGGCAAAGAAGATATAAAAGTAATGGGCACTGATATGGCTATCTCTTTTGCAAAAGCGATGCTCGAGCCTGACTCAGTACTCCAGGCCGTTACCACCCAGCAGCCTTTTGAAATCGGTTATACAGCTATTAAGAATGCTGTAGAAGTCGCAAAAACAGGCGCTGCTGACGAAGAAGTTCTCGTACCACTACAGACATACACAATG
>JAAYFZ010000237.1 GCA_012727965.1 Clostridiaceae bacterium | reverse complement strand
CCCCAACAATGAACCAGTGGTCCCCTACGGCCAGCCTTATCGCGCCGACCCTACCTGGAACACCAGGCAGAAGTCGAGCCATCGTAGGTCAGATGCTTCTGCGCCAGAGCAGCCAGCATCTCAGCCGCAACGGCCAGCGACGCAGCAACAACCACAGCAGCAGCCAAACACACAGGCTGCGCGCCCTAATCCTAACATGCCTTATCAGCCAGTGCAGCGTCAACAACCTCAGCAACCACAACAGCAACAGCGCCCAGCTCCTAACAATGGACAATATGCGCCACAACCAAACTATGGCGCCCAACCTCAGCAGTTCGCAAATCAGACCTATAGCGATCAGCCGCAGGTTTTCGATCCAGCAGCCGGTCAGCGCGCACGACATGCACAGAGGCAGCAGCCACATCACCAATGGTCGCAACAGCCAGATTTCGCACCACAGCACCCAATCCAGCGCCAACAGGCTCAGCAGCAATACGCACCACCACAACAATATGCGCAACAGCCTCAGTACGGGCAACAATACGCACCACCACAGCAGCCCGCCTACGCAGCTGCCAAAAACGGTCAATATGCACCGCCGCCAGGCTATGGTGCACCACCTCCGGGCTACAGCGGCAATGGCGGCGGCAACGGCATGCCACCTAACGGCCGCCAGCCAAATGGCAATACAAACAGCAATGGCAACGGTGGCGGCAACGGCAAACCACCTAAGAAGAAGCGCAAGAAAACCGCACTCTGGGTCACCCTCGCGGTTATCGCAGCGATCCTCCTGATTGCAGGCTCGATCTACGGCTACTACATAAGCCGCTACAATCGCGATGTTCGCGTCGACCAGGAATTCGCAGATGGCTGGGATGATCTCGATACCGAGGGCTCAGGGCCGGCTTCGCTGCAGGATATCGAAGGCAACAGCGACCCGATCATCCGTGTCAAGCAGAAGGACAAGAACATCGAAAACATTCTCCTTCTGGGTGTCGATGGCGGTGACATGGGCGATGCCGGCCATCGTTCAGACAGCATGATGATCGTCAGCATCAATAAGAAGGATAATACGATCAAGATCACTTCGCTAATGCGCGATATCTGGGCTTACTACCCCACACGCGATAAATATGACAAGCTAAACGCGGCCTATTCTTACGGCGGCCCAGGTCAGTCAGTCAATATCGTCAACCACAATTTCGACATGGATATTCAGAAATTCGTCGTCACTGACTTCAATGGACTGATCAATCTGGTCGATGTGCTTGGCGGCATTAAGATTGACATCTCAAGTGCTGAGGCGACGCAGATTCCAGGCATCACCCCGGGCGAAAAGGTTACACTCAGCGGTGCTCAGGCGCTGGCATATGCCCGCATCCGCAAGATCGACTCAGATTTCTCCCGCGTCGAGCGCCAGCGCAATGTCATCATGGCGATGCTGAGTACGATGCGCAGCGAGGACCCACAGACGCAGGTCAATACCGTCAACGAGTCAATGCAGTATGTCCGATCGAATATCAGCGGCGGCGAACTCACCGGCGACCTAATGAATATGGTCCTGTCAGTCTCCTCCGGTATCGATCAGAAAACCATCCCGGAAGAAGGAATGTACACCGTAAATGCCAGCGGCAGCTGGTATATGGAGCTCGATTGGGAGCGTCAGATCGAATCACTGCACGAATTTATTTTCGGCAAATAGAGTCACCAACCACGGCATAAGTCATTACATATTGCTATATTACGACCGAAGTCCAGAGCAGCAGTCACGCGCTCTGGACTTCTTGCTGGTCAGGGTGTAAAATTATAACGCTCTGCATCTATTAATTCACAGGCAGGGACTCTCAAATGGAGAAATAGCACTAATGGCACAAGAAGACTCAACCAGCGAGGTTTCTGTTCAGTCGATTCCTGAAGAATCAGAACCGAAACAAGCTGCCATCCTCAGCAAGACTCAAGAAATTGCTAGTAAATACGGCAGCAAGCTGCAAACACAAATGGCACAAGCATGGGCTTTTCTTAAGAATAAGCCAGCACTTTTGATCGCAGTAACCATTATTCTTGTCTTAATCGTGGCCATTGTCTCCATCTATGGCTATTATCTCCATCGCTATAATCAGGAAGTAAAAATGGATCAGGGCTATGCCGACAGCTGGGAAGAACTCTCCGGCAACACTACACCGGCAAAAGACGACACCCAGGGCGAACCTTCAGCGCCTAAACCAGATACCAACAGCGGAGCAATCTCAGATAAGAATAATGATGGAAACATTCTCGATGAATATGAAGACATCAACAACCACCTAATTCGCAAAAAGCCAATCGATAAAAATGTTGAGAACATCCTTCTCATTGGCGTTGATGCCGGTGATATCGAACAAGGTGATCACAACTCAGATACGATGATCCTTGTAAGCTTCAATAAGAAAGATAAAACAGTCCGGGCAGTATCATTGATGCGCGACATCTGGGCCTATTTCCCCAATCGCGGCGGCTATGACAAGCTAAACGCTGCTTTCTCGTACGGTGGACCCGGACAGACAGTCAACATTATCAATGAGAACTTCGATCTGGATATTCAGAAGTACATCGTCACGGACTTCGATGGGCTGAGAAATCTAGTCGAAATCATGGGCGGCATTGAGCTCAAGGTAACCAATGCAGAGTCACGCTATATTGGCGGACTCAGTGGAGCCGGCACATATACCCTTAACGGAGCCCAAGCTCTCGACTACGCCCGCATCAGAGTAATCGACTCCGACTTCTCCCGTGTCGAACGCCAGCGTAATGTCATTCTGGCCATGCTCGATACTTTCCTCTCGAAATCTACGCAAAAACAGTTGAGCTCAATCGACAAGTCACTCAAATACGTGAGATCCAATATCCCTGCCAGTCAGATCACCGGCGACCTGCTCGATCTGGTAAGAGCCAGCAGCTCGGAAATCCAACAGATGACAGTTCCTGAATGGGGCTACTACTCAGTAAACGAAGGAAATATCTGGTATATGTCACTCGACTGGGATGGCCAGAACGAATCTCTGCATAGTTTTTTGTATGAATGAACCCCTCACTCGCCATCCCTACCTAAGCAGCACTTCTTGAATTTCTTACCACTACCGCATGGACACGGATCATTTCTGCCAATCTTTTTACGCGTAATCATATCGATCACGTTGGTAGCATCTGGGTCAAAAGGCCCTCTCGGCAGCGGCTTCATGTTGTGTTTTTCGTATTTATTAAATATTTCACGCGGAGTAAAACCGTTGTTCTCCCAAATTCTCATGTTATTTACAAATTCTGAGACAAGACCAATAAATTCATTCAGCTGGTCGATACCACTCAATTCAACATCCCATGTACGTAAGCTACTAAGTATATCCTGCATATCGAACTCTACATGACTACTGCCTTGAATCTCTTCACAAATCGCATCTGCTTTTACCTGATCGCCATTAACAAGCTTCACTTTGACGTAGTTATTAAGGGCCATATACTCCTTCGTCTTCTCAAAATAGAAATCATCTACATACTTTAGGAGCTCTTGCTTCTCAGGCACATAATAAGGTTTATTGCTTTTTGGGGCCAGCAATGAGTCGAACTCATCAAATTCGACGATGCACTCATGAGCGAAATGGCCCTTGTACAACTCGACATATTTGCTCATCTGATTTCCTTCATGCTCAGATATATATTTATCAACGTCGCTGATGCTGATCTGCTCTTCATTCTGACTGTTATAGATTTCAACAAGCTTGTTCTTATGAAACATTCCATATAGATTTGTCATCGCAACAATATACTGCTCTAATTGATCCATTACAAAAACCTCCTCGGCTAAACCTGCACTCACATAATACAACAAAACTCTCAAGATTTTGCTACAAGAGATAGAATTCGCATTAGACTGAGGCAAGCTCAGGCGAAAAAGAGCCGTCCGCAAACTTTCATTTTGAGACAGCCTCTTGCTTTATCAAACTTATTAGAATTCCTCTGCTACTGTTTATTATATTTGTTAACAGCTTCAATCATTGCTGCGAGGTTTTCCGCTGGTACACCTGGTTGTATGTTGTGAATGGTATTGAATACGAATCCACCATTTCGGCCGAATATCTGACAGCATTCAAGGACCTCATCGTAAACCTGCTTCGGTGTACCATAGGGAAGTGTCTTTTGTGTATCAACTCCGCCGCCCCAAAATACGACTTTTTCTCCGTAAGTTTTCTTCAGACTCTCTCTGTCCATATCCGAAGCAGTCCATTGGATTGGATTAAGAATATCGAAACCAACATCGATCATTTCTTCTATTAATGGGAAAATACTGCCACAGCTATGCTTAAATGTTTTCCAGTTTGTGTTTTCATGAACCCAATTGTTTACAGCACGATAGTACGGTGCATACAATTCTCTGAACAGCTCATTTGAACAAAATGGCGCTCTTTGTGTTCCGAGGTCATTGCCACAAATATAGACGATATCAATTGAGTTGCCTAGAACCTTATACATTTGCTCAAGATTGCTTATTGCATGCTCAAGTTGATAGCTAAATATTTTGTGTAGCTCATCCTGACGAATTGCTGTGGATATGTACCATTCAGTTATATCTCGAATGCCTTTTGGCTGTTTCAGTTGAGGTCCGGGAACGAGAGCAATATCGCCAAATGCGGTACCTCCGAGATTGGCAGTGATGACATCTGTAGAATTCTTCAGATTATGTGCCTTAATCTGCAGCCAATTTAGATCGGTTTCAGATATAGGGCCGAATTCTTCATAATTATCTCTCACGTCATAATTATCTTCATCAAAATCAGTAACACGGTTCAGACTGTCGAAGTAGAAACCATTCTTGGGCATTAATGCGGATGGAGCATAGTTTTTATCGCCACCTGCATAGATTGAGACATCGCCATTTTCGTTAATATCAGTTTCGAAGTCTTTTGCAACCAGGACATCCTGACCCCATGGTGTGCGCCATTCTTTGAATTGATCAGTTTGTCTGAAGCCAAACATAGTACCCGCATTCCAAAGAGGTTCAGTTTGAATTCCCATGGCTTGCTTCAAATCATCTTCCATATAACCAAGCATCTGCATAGGTTCCTGAATTAGTACCGGCCGCTTCTCCAACCCATAGTATTCGCGCATTTTTTCAACTGTTATGCAATGCATCCCGGTTGTTGGCATGCCACCAATATCAATCAGCAGTGGCGCCTCTTTGTGATTCAGGGCTGCCTGCAATCTTTCTTTACCAATCATAGTCTCACCTCATTGTTTTGTTTAAGCAGTTTCGTGAAATAGAAAGCTAATTCATATATCGGTTCATGATACGTTTCACATAACGTAATATATCATGTATAATAGGTGTTGGCAAGACAGATACAATGATGTCTGCAACTCATTTTTTTATCTGGGAGGGTAGTCGAATGAATAAAATTGATCAAATGAAATATGTTGGAAGCATGCAACAACTGGCTTATATCCGGCCTATTCAACACTTACAGGGACGTGCTTCTTCGATCAAGTCCTATCATTTTCAAAACGGCATCATTAGTTTTGAATCTATGATCGACAAATGCCTTGATATCGCTAATCTGACATATAGGGGAAATAATATAAGCTTTCTGGCTAAACAAGGTTTGACTGGCCGCATGGATTTTGACACCATTGGCGAGGAAGGTCTACGGAGTCTGATGGGGGGCTTCTTATTTACCTGTGGCTTGGAAAATACTTGCCTCAAGTGTTCAGATGGTAATGCCGAGTATCCTATGCATGGAAGAATTAGATCGACACCTGCTGAGAGCATCGGCTCAAGAAGCTATTGGGATAATAACAACTATTATTTAGAGGCTTCAGGTGAAATGAGAGAAGCAGAACTGTTTGGTAAAAATCTAGTACTCAGCAGAAAAATTGGGACTTCATATGATTCGAACCATTTTGTAATAACTGATACGATCAAAAATGAATCTTTTCGAGACGAGCCAATGATGATTCTGTATCACTTCAACCTGGGTTATCCTTTCATGGATGAGAACTCAGAATTACTGCTGCCAAGTGTTCGTTGTGAACCAAGAGATGAAGCAGCTATGAGAAATAGAGATCTATGGCATAAGATGGAGGCTCCGCAAGTCAATGAGCCTGAAAGAGTGTATTTGCATGATCTTGCAAGCGATAATGATGGGAATACATTTGCAGCTGCTTATAGCCATACTTTGGGAATTGGTATCAAGATTAGTTTTAATAAGAAGTACTTACCGAAATTCGTTCAGTGGAAATCACTTCAGGCCGGCGATTATGTTATGGGGCTTGAACCGACAAATTCCGGTGTGTATGGTCGTTGTGCTGAAAAAGATATTCACATCATCCCTGCTCAGGGTTCAGAAGTAATCGAGCTCGATATAGAATTTTTCGAAGGAGCCGACGAATACGAACGAGTCAAACAGCAAACTATGAACTTGATGAATTAGTCAGACTAGATGGTAATAATGATATGAGGGGGCAGAACGACAATATGTCTACAGTGAAGGATATCGCAAAACTAGCCGGGGTTTCATTAGGAACAGTCTCTAATGTTATAAATGGCAAAACTAATAATCAGGAATTGATCGACAAGGTTGAGCAAGCGATGCAAACCTTATCCTATAGACCTGACGCAAAAGCAAGAAGTCT
>JAAYFZ010000236.1 GCA_012727965.1 Clostridiaceae bacterium | reverse complement strand
CTTATGTCGGGGACGCTGATGTTGGAGAGAATGTCAATTTTGGCTGCGGTTGCAGTACAGCTAACTATGATGGCCTCAACAAGTCAAGGACAAATATCGGCAGTCATGCTTTTATCGGCAGCAAT
Organism: Clostridiaceae bacterium; assembly: GCA_012727965.1. GTDB lineage: Bacteria > Bacillota > Clostridia > Saccharofermentanales > UBA5734 > JAAYFZ01. The sequence goes on along the minus strand of JAAYFZ010000236.1, from coordinate 1,523 downwards.
AGCTGTCTCGTATCGCCAGTAACTGTTGAAGACAATGCTTATGTTGGCGCAGGCTCCACCATAACAGAGACGGTGCCATCGTATTCTCTGTCACTGGCGCGGGCCAGACAGACCAATAAGGAAAACTGGGTAATCAGCCGCGGCCGAGTCAGAAATCAGCGGGTAAATCCATGATATTTGGTAATAAGAAGAAAACAATGAAATACGAGAACAAGGAGACTGAGTCACCCTGGCTGATAGCAGGGCTCGGGAATCCTGGCGCCAAGTATGAAAAATCATGGCACAATGTCGGCTTCATGGCCCTTGAGATATTGAGCCAGAAATACAAGATCCCGATCAACCGAATCAAATTCAAGGGATTGTTCGGCCGTGGTTCTATCGGTGGAAGTCAGGTCATCTTGCTAAAACCAACGACATTTATGAATCTAAGCGGTGAAAGTGTGCGTGAAGCAGCTGCGTTTTTCCGTATTCCCAAAGAACGGATCATTATTTTGTATGATGATCTGGATATAGAGACCGGTTTGATCAGAATTCGCCAGAATGGCGGACCAGGTACACATAATGGTATGAAATCTGTCGTCAATTGTCTCTCTTCAGAGGGTTTCCCGCGCATTCGAATTGGTATCGGCCCTTTGCCCGAAAAATGGCAGCTAGTCGATTATGTTCTTTCTGAAATTCCAGCAGATCGACAGCAAGAATGCTTCGAAGGTCTGAGCGCTGCAGCAAGAGCTGTTGAGATCGCGGTTGAAAAAGGCATAGATCTGGCGATGAATCGTTGCAATATCAGGAAGAAAAAAGTAGAAAAAGACAAGTCGGATAAGGACAAGGCAGATACAGGCAAGATAGATAAGGACAAGGCAGATACAGGCAATGAGTGATTTGGAATTTAGCCCCGATATACTTGGATTAATGCGGGCAAGGGCACTTGCTGATAGCTCTTTTGCCGAGCTTGACCAGATTTTTAGTTCTGGCGGCACAGCTCCGGTTAATGTAAATGGTCCGGCAGATGCGCAGAAGATTGCAATTATGTTGTCTCTGCTTGATGGTGCGCCCGGTTGTCTACTGGTGCCTGATGAGCTTAGAGCCAGATCGGCAGCGTCTGAACTAAGAGCTATGACTACTGCTCCGGTCAGGATATTTCGTCCGCGAGAATATAACCTTGCTGATGCTGATGCTGCCAGCCGTGACAGTGAAATGAAACGTCTGGCTGTTTTGTCTGCCCTGCGGACAGATCAAGCCGGTTTTCTTATAATCACAGCAGCCGCTTCTGTTCAGAAGCTTATGGACCTGCGTGATTTCGCTGATTGGTCATTTGAACTTAAGCTTGGCATGAAGATTGAAATTGAAGAGCTCTGCAGCCGTCTGCTGAATCTTGGTTTCGAGCGTGTGCAGTTAACTGAGAGTGCCGGACAATTTGCCAGAAGAGGCGATATTGTTGATATTGCGTTGCCGGCGGCAGAAGAGAATAATGATGTTTTCGCAGTCAGGCTATCATTCTTTGATAATGAAATTGATAGTCTTCG
>JAAYFZ010000023.1 GCA_012727965.1 Clostridiaceae bacterium | reverse complement strand
CTATTCTTCATGGAATTCAACTCAAGAGACGTTTAGAAAACGAACGGGATATGATACAAGCCTTGAATTTGGGTGAAATAGAAGTCTTCAGTCAATTAATTTGACGATTATCACATCTACATTCCTCTTAGCACTATGGCTTATAATATAGTCGAGTAGAGTACGTGCTCCGGCACGGTTTCAAAACGGAGGTAATTGATTATGAAATACTATGTAGACGCTAACACAGCTAAGGATGGTAATGGTTCTCAAGTGAGTCCATTTCGTACTATAAACGAAGCAGCGAAACTTGCACAACCAGGTGATGAGGTTCTGGTTGCACCAGGTATTTATCGCGAATATGTTGATCCGGTGAATGCCGGCACGGAAGATGCACGGATAACTTATACCAGTACAACTCCTCTAGGCGCTGTTATTACGGGTGCCGAAGAAGTTAAAAAATGGAAGAATTATGATGGCAATGTTTGGGTAAGCCGTGTCGCAAATAGCATCTTCGGCAGCTATAACCCTTATACCACTCTGGTTTACGGAGACTGGTATTTTTCAACACCAAACAAACATACCGGTTGTGTTTATCTAAATAGCAAAGCTCTTTATGAATCAGTTACATTAGAAGAATGTATCCGGGGCGAAGTATATGAGTGCAGCTGGGTGCCGGAAGACTCAGTCTATAAGTGGTACACCGAGCAGGATGAAGAATCTGATGAGACGATAATCTATGCAAATTTCCAGGGCCAAGATCCCAATCAGGAAAATGTCGAGATCAATGTCCGCCGCATGTGCTTCTTCCCTTCCAAGACCGGCATCGGCTATCATACTGTCAGTGGTTTCAAGATCGATAAGGCAGCTACGACCTGGGCACCACCTGCTGCTTTTCAGGATGGCATGATCGGACCTCACTGGAGCAAAGGCTGGATCATCGAAGATTGTGAGATTTCCAACAGCAAATGTTCCGGTATTTCTCTCGGTAAATATCATGATCCTGACAACGACCATTACTTCACCAGTAAGTATGTTAAGAGCCCTACACAGATGGAGCGCGATGCAGTTTGCCGCGGCCAGTTTCATGGTTGGATGAAAGAAACAGTCGGCAGTCATATTATCCGCCGCAATAATATTCATCATTGCGAGCAGGGCGGCATCATCGGCCGTATGGGCGGTGTATTCAGCATCATCGAGGACAACCATATTCACCACATCAACAATATGATGGAGCTTGGTGGCGCAGAGATATCCGGTATCAAGATGCATGCGGCGATCGACGTTATCATGCGCCGAAATCATATCCATCACAGCACAATGGGCATTTGGTGTGACTGGGAAGTTCAGGGAACTCGTCTCACCCAGAATCTGCTGCACGACAATCAGCGCCCGGCTTATGCCAAGCATCTTGCTGGTGGCATGATGTCACAGGATATCTTCATTGAGGTCAGCCATGGCCCGACTCTGATCGACAACAACATTATGCTCTCTGATGCTGGTGTTCGTATCGCAACACAGGGTGTGGCGCTGGTACATAACCTGATATGCGGATCTCTCACTAGTGTGGGCGGCGGAACGACCTGGCGCTATACACCATATCATATGCCTCACCGTACTGAGGTTATGGGCTTCAAGACCATTCTTCATGGTGATAACCGTTTCTACAACAATATTTTCGTCCAGAAATGGCCTGCTGATGACTATGTCGTTTACGGTGATCAGGACACAAAATCCGAGCCTGAAAATAGACAGGTCGGCACTCACGTATTCGATGAGTATCCCACCTACGATGAGTGGATCGCACAATTTGATTTCACTAACCGTGCAAACATGAGGGAGCTGGAAGCAGTTCATTTCAGCCATTTACCAATATGGTGTGAAGGTAATACCTATCTTAACGGCGCAAAACCAAACAAAAACGAAGTAAACGGCCTGCACGTAGAAAACACAAGCCAGAACATAATGGTTGAGCTAAAAGAGCAGGATGGTCAGTACCAACTCGAGACAAATCTGTACGAGCAAATCAAGAGCTTCAATAATAGGATGATCAACACCGATATACTGGGAAAAGCCTTCGAGCCCGAAGCACTGTTCGAAAATCCAGATGGTACTCCGATTCGTTTTGACAAGGATTACTTCGGCAATCATCGCGGGGTTGATGTTATTCCTGGACCATTTGCAGCAGCTGGTGAAACCATTAAACTATAGAAGTAAATAAATATTTAGTACCGCTAAACACTTGATATGTATGCCAGCCGATTCCAGACTCACTTGCTGTTATGGAATCGGCTGTTTATCTATAACTTGCCCGCCAAAACAACCGCAAACACACCTTCACCAGTGCCAGATAGAACATCCTGCTTTCTGTTCTCCAGGTCAAACACAGTCTGGCAGGAATCAATAACTCTAAACTTTGACTCATGCAAAATGTCTCTCATTTGCTCAGCACTATGGAAATTCGCGGAAGCATAAAAAGGACTGCTCTCCTTGTGCTTATCATATATCTCGCCCAAGGGAGAAGCATGATCCAAAAAAGCGATGATTAGCGATCCATTTGCTTCTAACACTCGGTAGATTTCTCTTAACGCCAGACCAAGATCCTGCAAGAAGCAATCCACTGTCACCATCAGGACTAGGTCATAAGTGTCATTATCGGATGGCAAATCTTCAGCAACAGCGTCGTGTACCACAATGCCTCTTGACTCGGCTTTTGCCCGCATAGCAGAGCTGGGCTCAATGCCCTCCTTGATTCCAAGCTTCTGCGCAAACAGCCCTGTACCTACTCCGACCTCAATACCTTTTTCAAACTCTGGTAAAAGCCTCCTTATCGCTTCAACCTCGGACATGAACAGGTGATGATTTTCTGAAAACCACGCTTCATATTCATCGGCGAAAATTTCATATGGGTTATCTTGTGTCATATTAACCTCCTGATTTCTTGATTATAGCGCAATAAGCCAGTATTTATTGATGAGTAGTCACATTTTACATTTTACACATTGCTATATTGACATCTTTCTATATGCAAGTTATTATCATATAGAAATAATTTTATATGATAATAATTCCGAGCTAAACTAGTTATGTTTTTGCTTGAAAATAGTAGCTTAGGTGAGATCTGTTTTAAATAAATTTGGGGGCTTAATTTATGAACAAAACGCAAAAACCATCAACCGGAATAAGCTTTTTTGAGAAGTATTTATCGTTATGGGTACTATTATGCATGGCGGCAGGTGTCTTGATTGGCCGATTCATACCAGCGATTCCGGACTTTCTTGGACAGTTCACATATGCTGAGGTTTCGATCCCTATCGCGATTTTGATCTGGTTGATGATCTACCCAATGATGATGAAGGTTGATTTTGCCAGTGTTAAATTTGTCGGCAAGAATCCCAAGGGTCTATTCGTGACCTGGGTCGTCAACTGGCTGATCAGGCCTTTTACCATGTTTGGTATAGCCTGGTTTTTCTTCTATGTGGTATTCAAGAGCCTTATCTCCGCAGATCTTGCTCAGAGTTATCTTGCCGGTGCGGTTCTGCTGGGTGCTGCTCCCTGTACGGCCATGGTATTCGTCTGGAGCTATCTAACTAAGGGAAACGCAGCCTATACAGTCGTTCAGGTCGCGACTAACGATCTGATCATCCTCGTCGCGTTTACCCCTATAGTTGCTTTGCTTCTTGGCATCAGCGGCTTTGAGATTCCTTGGATGACCCTGATCCTGTCAGTTGTCCTATTTGTTGTTATCCCATTAGCTGGTGGCGTTCTTACTCGGGTACAAGTAATCAAGCGCAAGGGAATTGATTACTTCAACAATAAATTCATAACCAAGTTTAATAACATCACGATCGGCGGGCTGCTTCTGACGCTGGTTATTATCTTCTCCTTCCAAGGTGATGTTATATTGAGCAACCCTTTGCATATCCTACTGATTGCTATACCT
>JAAYFZ010000235.1 GCA_012727965.1 Clostridiaceae bacterium | reverse complement strand
CATGCATAGTCATGACACTTTCCTGTTCATGCAGCAGAAAAATATCAATCTTATCGAGATCAAGCTCGCGTCTGGCTTCATCGACAGCTTCCAGAGCAGTCTGCCTGTTCCAGGCATAGGTTTTACTGCATATAATTGGCAGCTCAGACACCTGCCTGAGCGCTTCCCTGATATGTGAATAAGTTTGATAGAGCTGGGCGGTATCGATGAAATTGACACCATGTTCAAGCGCATAAGCAATAAGCTCCCCGCCCTCACGCGCAGACAAATCAGCCTGTGACGGACTCACTGTCAGTGAACCGTAGCACAGGCGTGATACCTTGATATTGCTTCTTCCGAGAATTCTATATTCCATTGATCAGAGCCTTGAAATGTATTCCTTGATCATAATTTCAAGAAGCTCATCCCGTTCCATACGGCGGATAACAGCTCTTGCTCCCTTATGATTTGTTATATAGGTGGGGTCTCCTGACAGGAAATATCCAACCAGTTGATTTACGGGATTGTAGCCCTTCTCGCGCAGTGAACTCAAAACCTCAGTCATGATGTCATGTGCCTCTCTGCTGTGATCTTCGCCTAGTTCAAATCTTGTTGTTTCGTGGCCGGCCATGTCGACACCTCCTGCAAATAACTTGTTGTTGTTATATCTTATCATGAATCATAATGCTTTGACAGCATGACCAAAAAGAAAATCAGCATCAAAATTGGTAAATGAAACTTTCACAATTTTGTTGATATCATCAGTACTCATTCCAGAAACCAGAACTTGTGCATAACTGCCGGTATATCCTGTCATCAATCCATCAGACCGTATTTGCTCCAGTAAAACAGTTTCCACTTTAGACATCAGCAAAGCATGATGGTCATAAGCCATTTTGTCAGCTAATTCCTGCAGGCGCTGACTGCGAGCCGCAGAAATAGCAGGAGCGACCTGATGCGGCATGTCAGCCGCTCTGGTTCCGGCTCTCGGTGAGAAGCGGAAAATGTGCATGCGTGAGAAGCCCATTTCACGACAAAAGTTAAAACTTAACTCAAACTCCTCATCAGTCTCTCCGGGAAAGGCAGTAATAATGTCTGTAGTTATACCGGCAAAAGGCCAGCGTCTGCGAATATCGGCAACGACTGATCTAAACTGCGCAGTATCATAATTTCTGTTCATACGTTTAAGTGTCTCATCGCAGCCACTCTGCAAAGAGAGATGAAAATGAGGACAGATCTTATTGTTGTTTTCCAGGATATCCAGAAACTCAGAGGTTACTGACAACGGTTCCAATGAGCCCAGACGGATGCGCTCGATTTGAGGAATATCGGCCAGGCGGGAAGCCAGAACGGCTACCGAGTGTGATGGTTCGCCTCGGTCGAGCCCATATGAGCATAGATGAATTCCTGTAAGAACTATTTCCTTATACCCTGCTTTTGCCAGGATGGAGGCTTCCTGCAGGATCTGTTCCTCATCACGGCTGCGCACACGGCCACGTGCATATGGAATTGCACAATAACTGCAAAATGAGTTACAGCCATCTTCGATCTTAAGATATGCTCTGGTCTCCGACTGTTTCTCAGACAGGCCAAGTTCTTCATAAAGAGGATCATTATCATAGCTGTGCCTTGCAGCAGAGCCTTTTTTTTGCTCGCTTTTCGGCTCACTTACGGCATTTTGGGTGTTGCTCACAGCTTCATCATCAGATTCTCCGAAGCTACTTCGCGCGAGTGCGGCCTTAACCAGCTCAACAGCTCGACTCTTGCCCTGGGTGCCAATGCACAGATCTGCGTATGATGAAGTATCTGACAATTCGGCATGACAGCCCATAGCCACAACGATGGCACCTGGATTTTGCTGTTTAGCCCGGCGCAGCATCTGACGCGATTTGCGGTCAGCTTCACCGGTAACAGTGCAGGTGTTTATGATATAAGCATCAGCAGACTCGCGGAAAGATACCTGCTTGAATCCGTGCAGACTGAATTGGCGAGCTATAACATCTGTCTCATAATGATTTGTCTTACAGCCCAACGTGTGAAAGGCAACTGTATATTGCTTCATTTTTGACTATCCTTATTATCTATTTGTCAGTTGACATTGTGCTCCAAATTATTGCACAATAATAACAGTCAAACTGTTACTATTGATACTTGAGGGACTACACTTCACTACAAGGAGAATTACATATGCGCAAATTTACCGTTCATCTTAAATCGATCAATGATGTCAAAGAATTTGTCAGGATCGTTAACGATTTCCCATACGATGTCGATCTGGCATCAGGACGCTATATAGTCGACGCCAAATCGATCATGGGAATTTTCAGTCTTGACCTGGCTAAGCCAATCGATGTAGAGATCCATCACGAAAATGGTCAGGACCTCGAGGAAAAACTGCGCCAGTTCATGATCTGATCATAAACATTCAGTTGATCCTCTTATCATCTGCCTTTTGCTTTGCCAGATCTTTTTTTAGGTCTGGCTTTTGCTTTGCCAGCAGGAGCTCCGCCCTTAGATCTTACTGCCTTTTTTCTCGATTTTCTGCCAGTTTCGGGTAGCATCGAGCGCGAGTGACCGCGTCTTGCAGAACCACTGCCGGAACGACCGCGGCCATTTTTTTTGTCATTTGATATTTTGTCTGCCATACTTGCTACATGACTTCCACGTGCAGCTTCATGCGCTATCAGTTCAAAATCGATTCTTCGCTTGATTACATCAGCCTGGGCTACTTGAACTTCAACAGCATCTCCAAGGTGCAGCTG
>JAAYFZ010000234.1 GCA_012727965.1 Clostridiaceae bacterium | reverse complement strand
GCAGACGCAAGTTCATCTGCTTTTGCTTCCATTGCGACATAATCTCTGATCCATTCTGAAATTATGTCCAGTGTTACTGCCTCATCACGCGTTTTTATACCGACGCTTATGATCTGATCATCACCAAGCCAGATATCAAGCCCTTCAAAAACTGCAAGTTCGCTGACATCAATACCTAACAGGACTGGGTCACCGTAGCTGACAGTCTCTTCCTCTCCTGGTTCAACTTTTTCGATAGAGGCATACATCGGCTTGATTTTTGCATAAACATCTGCCGGCAAATCTGCCAGAGATTCGTACAGTTCGCTCAAATCGACAAACACACCCTGAGGCGCATATTTGTGAAAAGCAGCATCTGTGCTCATGAAGATATCAATCTTGTCAGAATATAGAAGTGTAACAAGCTTCATATTGAAGGCATATTGTGACTGCGGATCAATGTTCAGCGGTTGTGTTTCCTCTGGCGTGACACTATCAGAAGCAACTGTTTCACCATCAATCTCCTCCATGTCAAACATATTATCAGCTCTCAGATCGATGGGGATAATATGAATGTCCGGATTTTCTACTTTGCCAGCAGATATTTCCGAAAAATAGGCATACGAACTGTCATAGGCACTGCCGCCATCATAAAACTGCCCCATAACGATGACTGCAAAATCAGCTCGCTTATTTGTCGCAATCGAATGTATCAGCGAAATTGCCAAAACAGCGATAATGGTAATCGCAAGCAAAGGCCAGCGGCCATAATGCCAGACCGTCTGCCACTGCTTGATAGATTTGCCGGCTACGACTTTTTCCAGTCTGGGATTTATTGGTTCCGGTTCAACATATCTGCCAGTAAGTATATTATAAGCCAAAGATACCTTATCAAGTTTTTCTCTTGCTTCATCACTATCAATTGAGCGATATTTCTTAACCAGCATAGTGTATTTATTTTCGATATCTCTTCGCTCGGCCGATTCTTCAAGCTCAAATATTTCCAGGCATTCTTCTCTTGTCAGCAATTAATCACCTCATGGTTTTTTCGCTATCGCGAACAGCATCTTAAAATTCAAGAACTGTCGCCAATGATCTTATTATCAGAATTACTGCGGCTTCATCGTCGGGAACAACAGCACGTCACGAATTGAGAAAGAATCAGTCAGCAACATGATCAGGCGATCTATGCCGATACCAAGACCTCCAGTCGGTGGCAGTCCATATTCGAGAGCCATGCAGAAATCTTCATCTGTTAGATTCGCTTCATCGTCACCAGCCTCGCGTTTTTTCTGCTGCATAGCAAAACGCTCACGTTGATCAAGCGGGTCATTGAGCTCAGAATAAGCATTGGCATGCTCGCGGCCATTGATGAATAGCTCGAAACGCTCAGTCAGTTCAGGCTGACCAGGTTTTTTCTTGGTCAGCGGCGAGATCTCGAGCGGATAATCATAGATAAATGTCGGCTGAATCAGCTTATCTTCACAGTAGTGCTCGAAGAAGAGATTCATAATATCACCACGACCCATCGAGGCTTCAATATCACCAAGTTTATGTTCTTTTGCCAGTTGAACAGCCTGTTCCAGAGTATCTACCTGATTGAAATCAACACCGGCGTACTTAAGAATAGCATCATTCATTGATAATCTGGCAAAAGGAGGCGTCAGATCAATTTCAGCTCCCTGATAGACAACTTTTGTCGTTCCGAGAACTTCCTGAGCACAGTTGGCGATCAATGTTTCTGTCAGCTCCATCATGCCCTTATAATCGGTATAAGCCTGATAGAGTTCAAGCAATGTAAACTCAGGATTATGCTTTATCGACATGCCCTCATTGCGGAAAGTGCGTCCGATTTCATAAACTCTTTCAAAACCGCCCACGATCAGGCGCTTAAGATAAAGCTCTGGAGCAATTCTCAAATAAAGATCTATATCAAGAGCATTATGATGTGTTACAAAAGGTCTGGCAGAGGCTCCGCCGGGAATGGTATTAAGAATAGGTGTTTCTACCTCGATAAAATCTCGGTCATCAAGCTGATGACGCAGCGATCTTATGATGCGGCTACGTTTCTCAAATGTATCTTTGACCTCGGGATTAACGATCAGATCAAGATAACGCTGGCGATAGCGTGTATCCATATCCTTGAGTCCATGATACTTCTCAGGCAAAGGACGCAAAGCTTTTGCCAGAAGAACATAACCCTTGGTTTTTATCGAAATTTCTCCACGCTGTGTACGGAAGGCCTCACCCTCAACACCGACCAGATCGCCGATGTCCAGTTTCTGCCATTCTCCATATGCTGCTTCGCCGAGCTCATCGATTTTCGTAAACAGTTGGATCTTGCCCTTGCGATCTGCCAGATCACAGAAGCTGACCTTGCCCATACCACGTTTGCTCATGATACGGCCGGCCAGTGAAACATGCTGTCCTTCCATTGCTTCGAAATTATCAACTATATCACTGCTATGATTGCTGACCTGATACTCAACCTGCTCAAACGGATCTTTGCCGGCTGCAGCCATTTCCTGGAGCTTGGCCAGCCTCACCTTCATTTGCTCATGCATCTCCTGCTGATTGGCAGCAGCATCATTATTCTGTTCAATTTCCGGCTTATTATCGCTCATGTATATCCTCCATCTATTCTCTTCATGGCAAAAGGCACCGATCGCGGGAGCGTATCAGTGCCTGGTTTTCAGACCAACAGCTCCTGACCTCCGGGTCAGGATGGTTTAGAAATCTTGACGATCTTATAGTTAAGGATGCCGACAGGTGTATGAACACCGACAACCTGTCCCTTCTTCTTGCCCAGGATAGCAGCACCCACTGGAGATTCGCTTGAGATTTTGAACTCGAAGATATTCTCTTCCTTGGTACCGACCATGATATAGTCGACCTCTTCCTTCGTATCCTCATCGCGAATAGTAACCTGTGAACCGAGGCTGACCTTGGTCTTGCTGATCTCATCCTCATCGATAACGCGCGAATTCTTGAGAATATCTTCAATTTCGACTATTCTCATCTCATTCTTCGCCTGAGATTCTTTGGCATCATCATATTCTGAGTTCTCAGAAATATCACCAAGATCTCTTGCTTCCTTAAGACGCTCAGCTATTTCAGCAGCTACAGCTGTTTTTCTATTATTGAGCTCGTCATGTAGTTTTTGCAAACCATCATGTGTTAGTTCATATACTTTTCCGGCCATTTTCATGTCCCCTTTCAATCATCAGGATGTTATTATACCAGTCACTGTCAAGTCTGAACAGTCTGAGATAAACATCAACCGCGTCGTTCGCTCTCTTTCTGAATAACATCATGGGCGCCGCCTTCTACTATACTCGTAGCAGAAACAACAACCAGCCTTGCTTTTTGCTGCAGTTCTTCGATGCTAAGAGATCCGCAGGCACACATTGTTGACTTGATCTTAGCCATTGATGTATCGAGATTATCTTTTAGCTTACCAGCATATGGCACATAGGAATCAACACCTTCTTCAAATGCCATTTTACCGCCACTGCCGCCGTCATCATAACGCTGCCAGTTGCGAGCTCTGTTTGAACCTTCGCCCCAGTACTCTTTTACATATGTACCGTTGACCATCAGCTTCCTGGTCGGACTCTCATCAAAACGGGCAAAATATCGTCCAAGCATTATGAAATCAGCACCCATAGCCAGGGTCAACGTCATGTGATAATCGTATACTATGCCGCCGTCAGAACAAATCGGCACATAGATTCCTGTTTCGCGATAATATTCGTCTCTTGCCTTGGAAACAATTTGAACAGCAGATGCCTGGCCGCAGCCAATACCCTTTTGTTCTCTTGTAATGCAGATGGAACCTCCGCCGATACCGACCTTGATGAAATCAGCGCCGGCTTCGACCAAATAACGGAATCCTTCTGCGTCTACGACATTACCGGCGCCCACCATGACATTGCCGTCATATTCTTGTTTGATCCACTTAAGTGTTTCTGACTGCCATTCACTGAATCCGTCCGAAGAATCAATACAAAGAACATCTGCACCGGCCTCGATCAGGGCCGGAACTCTGTCCATGTAATCACGGGTATTGATACCGGCACCGGTAATCAGTCTCTTATGCTGATCAAGCAGCTCTGTAGGGTTTTCCTTATGCTCATCATAGTCCTTGCGGAAGACCAGACCAACTAATCTACCGTCATCACTGACTATCGGTAGCTGATTGATTTTATGTTCCCAGATAATATCATTGGCTTCACTGAGAGTGACGCCTTCTTCTGCATAAACCAGCTGATCAAATGGAGTCATAAACTCTTTGACCTTCGTTGTTGGATCAGTACGTGAAATTCTGTAATCACGACTGGTTACTATGCCAAGCAGCTTGCCATTGGCGGTTCCATCATCTGTGATCGGCACAGTTGAATGACCTGTTCTGGCCTTGACTGCCAGAATATCTTCAAGTGTTGCCTCCGGCGTCAAATTACTGTCGCTAGGTACAAAACCAGCCTTATACTTCTTGACTTTGCGAACCATCGCCGCCTGACTCTCGATAGACTGCGAACCATATATGAAGGATATACCACCACTTCTTGCCAGAGCTATTGCCATGCCATCATCAGAGACAGCCTGCATGATAGCAGAAACAACCGGCACATTGATCTTCAGACGACTCTCTTCTTCGCCCTTGCGGTATTTGACGATTGGAGTGCTTAAGTTTACATTCTCGGGTGTACATTCTCTGGTTGATAGATTAGGTATCAACAGGTACTCGCTGAAGGTTCTTGATTCCTGTTCAAAAATCTGTGCCATTTTCTACCTCCTTGTTTCAGGCTTTGCTTCTCTTATATTCCAAAGCAGCACGTATGAAGCTCTCAAATAGCGGATGCGGCTTAGTTGGACGCGATTTAAATTCCGGATGATAAATAACACCAACAAACCAGGGATGATCCGGATACTCAAAAGCTTCAATCAGATTATCCTGAGGGATCTTTCCACTAAATACCAATCCTGCCTTCTCAAGTCTGTCAACATATTCACCATTGAATTCACGACGATGATGATGTCTCTCAGAAGCCTTGGAACCACCATATATTTCAGATAGCATTGTACCTTTTGTGATTTCAAACTCATAGGCGCCTCTGCGCATTGGCAGATTTGCAGTACAGCTTACTGTACCGTCATATTCAGGCAATATGAACAGCTCCGGGCCATCCTGCTCAGCCTCGCCGCTATGTGCGTCTTTGATACCTGCAATATTTCTTGCCAGGTCAACAACGGCCATTTGCATGCCAAGACCGATTCCAAAATAGGGAATCTTGTTTTCTCTTGCATAGCTAGCTGCCATAATCATGCCATTCATGCCACGTGGTCCGAAACCACCTGGAACTATAATTGCATCAACACCATCTAGATGAGCCGAAGCGCCATCCTTCTCAATATCTTCACTGCTTACCCAGCGCAGGCTGGTTCCTGTACCTCTGGAAATGCCTGCATGCTGCAGAGCCTCTACGACACTGATATAAGCATCATGCAGAGAAACGTATTTACCGACCAGAGCTACATTAAGTTCACGTCTGATAAGTGAATGCTTATGGACAAGCTGCTGCCAGTCTGACAGATCCGGCTCAACGAACTGAGCAAAACCAAGCTTGCGGCAGACGACTTTTGCCAGTCCTTCCTCTTCAAGAACGAGAGGCAGCTGATAAACTGAATCGATATCAATATTAGGTATAACACAGTCGCTGTCGACATTGCAGAACAAGGCGATCTTCTCACGAATGCTCTTATCAAGCTCCATTTCACTACGGCAGACTAGAACATCAGGCTGTATACCAAGTGCCAGGAGCTTCTGAACTGAATGTTGCGTTGGTTTAGTTTTAATTTCGCCTGCCTTACGCAGATATGGTACTAATGTTACATGGATGAAGAGAACATTCTCACGACCGACCTGATTGCGGACCTGTCGGATAGCTTCCAGATATGGCTGGCTCTCCATGTCGCCGACAGTACCACCTATCTCGATGATGACTACATCGGGATGCTCCTGCTGCGAGACGTTGAAGATATGTTCCTTGATCTCATTGATGATATGGGGTACTACCTGAACAGTTGATCCCATATAGCCGCCTTCACGTTCGCGCTGTATGACATCACGATAGATCATGCCTGAAGTAATGTCACTTTCTATTGTCAGGTTTTCATCAGTGAAACGCTCGTAATGACCGATATCGAGATCAGTCTCTGCGCCATCTTCTGTGATAAACACCTCACCATGCTGCATCGGACTCATTAATCCAGGATCAACATTTATATAAGGATCGAATTTCTGGTTGCGTACCTTGAGGCCTCTTGCCTTGAGCAGTCTGCCCAATGCAGCCGCCGTGATACCCTTGCCGATTCCTGATACGACACCGCCGGTGACGAAAATGAATTTGGTTGACATCTGAAACCCCCTGTATTTGTTTTTTTTGTCATACTAGTTAGAGCAAATGTATATATTAGAACTATTATACACACAGCATGGCATAAAGGATATTGTAATAAGTGCATAAACTCATGTCAATAACAAAAGTAATTTGACAGCAAGTCACTTGCCTGCCATAATGATGGCGACAAAATAAGTAAGACTAGATCACGGGGAGCTGGCTGTCAGTCGGCTGAGACGGAACGTAGAACGTTTCCGAACTCTTGAACCTGAACCAGGTAATGCTGGCGGAGGGAACAGATCATGGCAATACAGTCACGATCCATACTGATAATTCAGTATGAGCAGGCTTCCCGTAATCGATGGGGAGCTTTTTTGTTATCCGGATTAAAACAAAACATTTCAAACATCACAGGAGGCAAAAAATGGCTAATGCAAGTATAGCGATCCAGGTACTGCCGAAGGCAGAAGGAAAAGAACTAATAAGAATAGTCGATGAGGCTATTGCAGTCCTCAAGGCATCCGGTCTTAACACAATGGTCGGTCCTTTTGAAACTACTGTTGAAGGTGATTTCGACCAATTGATGGAACTGGTAAAAGAATGCCAGCTGGCCTGCATCAGAGCTGGTGCGCCTAGTCTGATGTCATATGTAAAAATCAATTATTATCCGGAAGGAAGTGTTCTCAGTATTGAGGAAAAAACCAGCAAGCATCAGTGACAGAGTCTATCCTGCCGCAATAATTGTCGGACTTGTTCTGCTATGGCAGCTTCTATCCGTGTCGGGAGCTGTGCCTGAATTTATGCTGCCCTCGCCGCTTCAGGTTCTGGCAGCTTTCAAGAACAGCTTGCCTGAACTAATGTTTCATTCGCGGATAACATTAACGGAGGCTTTTGCCGGTTTGGGAGTTTCAATTCTGCTGGCATTTGTTCTGGCAACTGCAATGGATCATTTCAGCTGGCTATACAGAGCGTTTTTCCCGCTGATGGTAATTAGTCAGACCATCCCGACTGTAGCGATCGCGCCGCTGCTCGTGCTCTGGATGGGCTATGGCATGCTGCCCAAGATCGCGCTGATAGTCCTTGTCTGCTTCTTCCCGCTGGCAGTGGCACTGCTCGACAGCTTCCGCTCCAGCGACCCCGATCTGATCAATCTGATGAGAGCTATGGGAGCAGGACCCTCTCAGATATTCCGGCATGTCAAGTGGCCGGCAGCGATCAGCGGTTTTTTCTCAGGCCTCAAAATATCCGTATCCTATGCCATCGTCGGCGCTGTTATTGCTGAATGGCTCGGCGGCAATGAAGGTCTGGGTGTCTATATGATCCGTGTCAAGAGGTCTTATTCGTTTGACAAAATGTTCGCGGTCATCCTGCTGATCATGCTGATCAGTCTGCTTCTGATCAGGCTTACAGTCTGGCTGGAATACCTGGCTACACCATGGCGCCGGGTCAGACAAGAGGATGATAACAATGCGGGTTGGGATATTGCGGACAAACCTGTAGTTCATAAGGTCAAAAAGTAAAAAAACATCAAAATTTGGAGGACATAAATATAATGAGCATAATTAGGACAAACAAGATCTATAGAAGAACACACCATGTAGGTAAAACAAGAACAGCTGCTTTATTGCTAAGCATATTATTAGTGCTATCATTTGTCGGCTGCGGTACTAACGATCAAAATAAGGATTCTGACAGTCTGACCAAAGTGCGTTTTCTGCTAGACTGGCTGCCAAACACAAACCATACAGGTGTCTATGCAGCCGCCAGCCTGGGCTATTACGAAGAAGAGGGGCTTGATGTCGAGATCATTCAGCCAGGCGAAGGCAGTGCACTCTCACTGGTAGCAGCTGGTAAGGCTGACTTCTGTGTTACCTTCCAGGAAGAGATAGCCGCAGCACTGTCAAGCGATAGTCCCCTTCCGGTTCAGGCAGTTGCGACACTGATTCAGCATAATACCTCGGGTATAATCTCTCTGGCTGAAAAGAACATCGTCAAACCGGCAGATATGCAGGGCCACAGCTATGCGACATGGGATACACCGATTGAGAAAGCGATCTTAGGCGCTCTGATCAAGGAAGATGGCGGGGATTTTTCTCAGGTCGAAATGATACCAAATACAGTAACCGACGTAGTAACTGCACTCAAAACAGATATTGATATGGTCTGGATCTATTATGCCTGGGATGGCATAGCAACAGAATTGTCAGGTCTGGAAACCAATTTTATTGACTTCGGCAAGGAAGATAGTGCTCTTGATTTCTACACACCTGTACTTGCAGCAGCTGATAACTTCCTCACAGAAATTTCCGAAACGGCAGAAGCCTTCCTGCGTGCAACAGCCAAGGGCTATGAGTATGCTATTTCCAACCCGGATGCCGCAGCTGATATACTGCTAGAAGCAGCTCCCGAGCTGGATCCTGAACTTGTTAAGGCAAGTCAGAGCTGGCTCAAGGATCAGTACAAGGCAGAAGTCGCGGTCTGGGGTTATATCTCACAGGATCGCTGGGATAGATTCATGAACTGGATGTTCGAGAATGAGCTTATAGGCAATAAGCTTGATTCCGGAGCAGGATTTACAAACGAATATCTGAAAGATTGAAGGATGAAACTTAATTGAAAACGATACTGGAAACAAAATCTATCACTAAGAAGTATCAGGGCAGAGCTGTGATCGAGGATATCTCGATCAGGCTCCAAGAGGGCGAGCTTGTCGGACTGCTAGGCATCAGCGGTTCCGGCAAGAGCACTCTGTTCAATGTTGTCTCGGGACTTCTAATGCCTGAACAAGGCAAGGTTCTTCTAGAAGGCGAAGATGTCACAGGTAAAACGGGATTAGTCAGTTATATGCAGCAGAAGGATCTGCTGCTGCCTCACAAAACTGTGATCGACAATGTTTCTCTGCCGCTGCTTCTGAAGGGAATAAACAAAAAAGAAGCCCGGGCACAGGCTTCGGCCTATTTGCCCCAGTTTGGGCTCGAAGGTAAAGCTGATAAATATCCAGGGCAGCTCTCAGGCGGCATGCGTCAACGCGCTGCTCTTCTGCGCACACATCTCTTCGGCAGTCATGTCGCGCTGCTCGATGAACCATTCAGCGCACTGGACGCTCTCACTAAAAGAAGGATACATGAGTGGTATCTGGAACTGATGGGGCATTTGGGTATGTCGACATTATTTATCACTCATGATATCGATGAGGCTATTCTGCTCTCTGACAGGCTCTATATCATGACCGGAATTCCCGGACGCGTTGAGCATGAGATCATCATCAGCGAAAAACGGCCGCGGCATCTGGAATTCAATACCACAGAGAGCTTTTTAAACTACAAAAAAGAGATTTTGGAACTGCTACACCTGTAATATCAGGAACGCATCAGCGACTCAATCTCATGAGCTTCACGAGGAATGGCTGCAGACAATACACTGCAGCCGTTTTCTGTTACAGCCACATCATCCTCTAGCCTCATGCCCATCTGCCATTCCGGAATATATATGCCCGGCTCGACAGTCAAAACCATACCAGGTTGTATGATAGCCTCGCGGTTGCTGATGTCATGAACATCAAGACCCAGATGATGCGAAACGCCATGCCAGAAATAATTGCCGACCTCAGAAGCATCATTCAGAAGGCCCATTTTCTTCAGTCCTTCTGCAGCAACAGCGCGGCAAGCCTGATTGATATCTGCCAGCTTAATGCCAGGTTTGATCACACGAAAAGCTTCCTCCTGACAAGCTCGTACCATTTCATAGAGCTCAAGCTGCCGCTCAGAAAATTTTCCACTTGCCGGTATGACACGCGAAATATCGGCGCATAAACCGCCGACAATAGCACCCAGATCAATCTGAATAAGATCGCCCTCGGCAATTTTGTCATAAGGCTGCATATAATGCAGACAGAGCGCGTTTTTACCTGCAGCCACTATACTGGGAAAAGCCGGCTCCAAGCATCCTGCCTGCGCCAACGTATATTCGAATTCGCTCATAAGCTGATATTCATACATGCCAGGTCTCGTTGCTGTCAGCATCGACATAATTCCTTCAAGTGTAAGTGCTGATGCCGCTCTGATCATATTTAGTTCTTCTTCAGTCTTGATCATCCGCAGCTGTACAAGTTGAGGTGACACATCACGCAGCTCTATCTGTGAGTCGGGTCCCTGGCGATTGACCAGCTCCCTCAGAAACTCCTGTATTTCCTGTGCCTGACGGTTGGCTGCTGTTCTATCCAGCCAAATATGCAGCGGCTTATCCGATTCAAACAAATCGGCCAGCATACCCTCGAACGCTTCCAGATAATAGATTTCTTCTATACCTGAAGCCTCTACCGCTTCTTCTCTGCTGATAATATGGCCATTCCACCGTTCATGCATCATATCTGTAGGCGGAATGAACAATATCTGTCTGATGCCTGCAGAAGTCCTGCCGATCAGCAAAATAGCTTGTTCCTGTTCTATACCACTCAAATAGAAAAATGATCTATCAGCAAAGTGCGCATGTTTCTGATCAGCAGTTCTGATCTCAGGACGGCCGGCACAGAAAACCGCCAGAGAATCTTGAGACATAAGCTCAATTAGTCTTGTTCTGTTATCAACAAAATATTGCAAAGATAGCTTATTCGAATATGACATACTATATCCTTTCAAATATACACAGCTTATTGTAATTGTTAAGCGTCAGCCCTGCTTAAGTAATAACTCCTAACAAGGCATGAGAATTAAGTTAATCCATAAAATTGTATACCAGATTCATATTTCTGTATAGCACTGGCAGAAGCGGAGCACAAAATCCAAATTGAAACAAAACAGCCGGAGCGATCAAACTCCGGCTGCTTCGCCTGTATGGGAAAAGAGGATACGAAATAGGTTGATTTATGATCGGGCTCTATTCTCTTCTGCTGGCTCACTGAAAATGCCAATACCCCTGATTTTATTGTATCTGCACTCTAGTCTGTCTTCATCTGACATTTTCATCTGCCTTCTCAAGGCAGCCAGCAGCCAGGTTCTGATCGACTCAGCTGCTGCTATATGATCTGTATGTGCTCCTTCTGAGGGTTCCGGAATCATGGCATCACAGATACCAAGTTTCATCAGATCCTCAGCTGTAATCTTCAAAACGTCAGCAGCTTCCTTCTCACGAGTCGGGTCTTTCCACAATAATGAAGCAAAACCACGTGGCGAGATTACAGAATAGAGCGAATTTGACAACATAGCCAGTTCATCACCTATACCGATCGCAAGTGCACCGCCACTACCACCCTCGCCGGTAACAACTACCAGTACAGGTGTTTTTAACTCCATGATCTCCAGCAGATTTCTGGCAATCGCTTCACCCTGACCACGTTCTTCCGCACCAACACCGCAATAAGCACCCGATGTATCTACCAGACAGATAACCGGACGTTGAAATTTCTCTGCCTGCTTCATCAGCCTAAGTGCCTTGCGGTAGCCCTCTGGATGAGGCATACCGAAGTTTGCCTCTGTATTCTCGTCAAGTGTATGGCCTTTTCTGTGTCCGACGATCGTCACAGGCTGGCCATTTATACTACCGATTCCGGCCCACATCGCTCTGTCATCCATATAGAAGCGATCGCCGTGCAGCTCGATGACATCATCGAAAATCAATGGCAGATAATCTGTTATTATCGGACGATTTTTATGCCTGATCAGATCAAGCCGCTCCGAAGCTCTCAGCTCATTTGGCAGAGACTTAATAACGCTGCGCTCAGAAGCCTCTCTGGCTTGTCTGCCTCTGCCAACGATTGAATGAGAATTGGCGGTTTGTTCTGAGATATGAAGCTCTAAAATCCTGGCCAAAGTTGTTCTCATCTGGCTTCTTGGCACGATCAGGTCAAGAAAACCGTGTTCAAGCAAAAACTCAGCCCGTTGGAAGCCCTCCGGCAGATCTTCAGCGATCGTTCCCTCAATGACACGTCTGCCGGCAAATCCTATAAGAGTACCGGGTTCAGAAATGATAATATCGCCGAGACTGGCGAAGCTGGCCGTTACACCACCGGTGGTCGGATCGGTCATTACAGATATATATAGTAGACCTGCCTGACTGAAACGACCAACAGCCGCGGATGTTTTAGCCATTTGCATCAGAGAAACGATGCCCTCCTGCATTCTGGCACCGCCAGATACCGTGAAGCAGATCACAGGAAGACGCAGCTCGGTACCACGTTCAAACAATCTTGTGATTTTCTCGCCGACAACAGAACCCATCGAGCCCATCATGAAGCGCCCGTCCATCACGCCGATCAAACATTCATGACCGCCTATTTTGGCCTGACCAGTTATAACCGCATCATTGAGCAAGGTTTTCTCTTTTAGTTCATTAAGCTTGCTCTCATAACCGGCAAAATCAATTGGATTAAGACTTGTCATCTCAGCATCAATTTCCCGGAAGCTGTCCGGGTCACAGATCTGACGTAATCTTGCCTTGCTGTCGAGTCGGTAATGATGGCCGCAAATACTACAGACACTGTCTGCTCTTTCGAAATCATCTCTGAACATAACTCCGTTACAAGCCGGGCAACGCAGCCAGAGATCATCAGGTATCGGTTTACTATATGCATATACCTTCGATGCTTCCGTTTTCTGCCCGTTTTCATTGTTGCGGTTTAGTTGTTGTTCTATCTGCCTGCTGTCCAGATCAAGTCTATCTCTCATTTGCTTAAGAACTTCTACTACCATTATCGATCAGCACTCCTGTCTTATCATGCGGCACATAATTCCTTACCGCTTCAGGCTTCCAGCCTGTATGGGTTCATCTGGCCAAGCAGTTCATCTGTTTTTTGCCCAAGATAACCAATATTATAGTTACCGGCAATGAAATCCGGGTCCCTGAGAATTGCCAGATGAAAATCAATATTTGTGTCCAATCCACTGATCAGAAACTCCATCAGCGCTCTGCGCATTCTGGCAATAGCCTCAGCCCTGGTCGGAGCATGCACTATAAGTTTGGCAAGCAGCGAATCATAATACGGCGGAACAGTGTATCCTTGATAAATCGCACTGTCGACTCTCACGCCAGGCCCGCCCGGCAGATGAAGACTCTTGATCGTTCCGGGACTAGGCCGGAAAGCGTTAACTGGATCCTCAGCATTGATTCTGCATTCGATCGCATGTCCACTGAATCTTATATCCTTCTGTTTAAGCCGCAGTTTCTTACCGGCGGCACTGCGAATCTGTTCCTGGATCAGATTGATGCCGGTTACAGCCTCACTGATCGGATGTTCCACCTGTATTCGCGTATTCATCTCCATAAAATAGAAATTATGATCTGCATCGACCAGAAACTCGATCGTACCAACACCGGTATAACCGACATACTTAGCCAGCTTAACTGCCGCTGCGCCCATTTTTGCCCTCAGTTCATCATTACTGAACGGGGAACGCGCTTCCTCAAGGATTTTTTGATTACGACGCTGAATTGAACAGTCACGCTCACCGAGGTGAATGACATTTCCATGATCATCTGCCAGCAGCTGAATCTCAATATGATGTGGTTCGCGCACGAATTTTTCCAGATAGACCCTGTCATCACCGAAACATGCCTGAGCCTCTGATTTTGCGGTCTGGAATGCCTGCTGCATATCCTCAGCCGTCATCGCAATGCGCATACCGCGGCCACCACCGCCGGCCGAGGCTTTTACCATGATGGGGTAGCCGATAGTTTCTGCGGCCTTTTGCGCGTCAGCCAGATTGCCGACTATGCCGGCAGTTCCCGGAACAACCGGAACGCCTGCTTCCGCCGCTGTTTTACGCGCCTGCGCTTTGTCGCCCATTCGTTCAATAATCTCATGTGAGGGACCGATAAACTTGATATTACATTTCTCACACATCCTGGCAAAAGTCGGGTTCTCGGACAAGAAGCCGAAACCTGGATGTATCGCCTGGGCGCCAGTGACGGCACAGGCAGTCAGTATTGCCTGAGGATTCAGATAACTATCCTTGGAAGCTGCCGGACCGATACAGAGACACTCATCTGCAAGTTGTGTATGTAAGGCAGTCTTGTCGGCCTCAGAA
Organism: Clostridiaceae bacterium; assembly: GCA_012727965.1. Lineage (GTDB taxonomy): Bacteria > Bacillota > Clostridia > Saccharofermentanales > UBA5734 > JAAYFZ01. Next base: position 9,048 of record JAAYFZ010000234.1, on the reverse strand, counting down.
CAGACAGCGACAGTTCGGATACCCATATCACGACAGGCTCTGATTATTGTAACTGCGATCTCGCCGCGATTGGCGATCAGGATCTTTTCAAACATATATATTCACCACTACTATTTCTCGACCGCGAACATTATCTCGGCACTGGCAGCAAGCTGCTCACCGACATAAGCCTTGGCTGTTGCAAATCCGATGCTGCCACGCAATCTCGTCAGCTCTGCTTCTAATCTAAGCTCATCACCTGGCACGACGACTCTCTTGAATCTTGCCTTGTCGATACCAGCGAAATAAGCAATCTTGCCGCGAAATTCTTCACGCTGCAAGACGCAGATCGCACCTGCCTGTGCCAGAGCTTCGATGATCAGCACACCCGGCATGACTGGTTTAGCAGGAAAATGTCCACGGAAAAAATCTTCATCACCTGTCACAAATTTCCAGGCCTTGATGTTTTTTTCATCCAGTTCCTCAACAGCGTCAACCAATATAAAAGGCTCCCTGTGCGGGATAATATCTTTTATCTGTTCCTGGTCCATTAAATATGTTCTTACTTGTGTATTCATTTGCTTCTACCTCAAACTATCCTAAACAGTGGTTGACCGTATTCGACACGCTGACCATTCTCAACAAGGATCTCTGCGATTTCGCCGCTGCAGGGACTGCTGACTTCATTCATCAGCTTCATCGCTTCGATAATACACAAGGGATCCCCCTTCTCAATACGACTGCCATGACGTACAAAAGAATCATTGTCTGGTGAAGGAGAGCTATAATAAATTCCTACGACCGGTGATTTAACGATCTCACCCGGTTTGTCTTCAAGCGATATTTCCTCAGACACAGCCAGCTCCGTCCGGGCAGCTGATCCAGTAGCTGCATCTTCTATTGGAACACCTGACTCAGTTGCTATCTGCGCTCCGGGCATCATAATGCCGGCAGCTCCAATGGTCTGATCGCCATGCGAACCACAACAATCATGAGCAGATGCGCTTTGACGTTCGAGATGAATGGCCGCCCCGCAGCTGTTCCAGTCAAGACTTGTAACACCAGTTTGTGCCATCGTCTGCATGAGTTCTTTTATTTCCTGTAAATTCATCTTTTTCCCTCCCATTTGCGCAGACAGAGTGTGCCATTATGTCCGCCGAAACCCAGTGAATTTGAAAGCGCTGCTTTTATATCAGCCTTTCTCGCTTTTCCTGGTACATAGTCAAGATCACAATCAGGATCAGGCTGCAAAAGATTGATAGTTGGCGGTATAAGACCATGACGAAGTGCCAGCCCTGTATAGATTGCTTCAACTGCACCTGCAGCACCGAGAAGGTGTCCTGTCATTGATTTTGTAGAACTCACAGCTACATTAGCTGCAGAATCACCAAAAGCATTATGGATAGCTATCGTCTCATATTTATCATTTAGTGGTGTGCTGGTGCCGTGTGCGTTGATATAGCCAATATCTTCAGGTCTAAGACCTGCCTCAGCCATAGCCAGTCTCATTGCTTCTGCAGCGCCTTGGCCTTCAGGGTCAGGACTTGTTATATGATATGCATCTGCAGTCGCGCCGTAGCCACTGATTTCGCAGATTATGTCGGCGCCGCGGGCAACAGCACTTTCTAGTTCTTCAAGTACAACAATACCCGCGCCCTCGGCAATTACGAAGCCATTGCGACGTGCATCAAATGGAACCGATGCCTGATTAGGATCAGATTCCTTGGTAAGCGCAGTCATATTGTTAAATCCAGCCAATGCGATCGGTGTGATTGGTGCCTCAGCGCCGCCGGCGATACAGGCATCCAGATGACCGTACTTAATTGCTCTAAATGCTTCTCCAATTGCATGCGTACCAGACGCACATGCTGTTGTTACACAGTAATTGGCGCCTCTTGTTCCATAAATCATTGAAACCTTACCCGCAGCCATGTTTGAAATCATCATCGGAATAAACAAAGGTGATATCCTGGCAGGGCCGCGTTCGTGCAGCTTAGCAAATTCAACAGCCAGTGTCTCCAGACCGCCAACGCCACTGCCGATGATCGTACCTACTCTGTCAGCACCGTAATGCTCCATTTTTAGTCCACTCTTGGCCATAGCCTCTACCGCTGCAGCTACTGCGAACTGACAGTAACGGTCCATGCGTCTGGCCTCTCTACGATCCATATACTTCATTGGCTCAAATGCACGAACCTGCGCGCCTACATGAACTTCCTGTCCCTCCAGCTCTATGCCGTCCAGCTCTGTGATACCACATTGCCCTGCAATAATTGCTGACCAGTTTGTTTCTGAATCAAATCCAAGGGAAGTAATCATACCACTGCCTGTCATAACCACACGGCGTCCGCCTAGACCGCGATATTCCTGCTGTTTATGCTGTTCTGTCATCAAGAGATCCCCTTTCAAAGCGACAAACCGCCGGATATCTCCAGCACCTGTCCAGTTATGTATGAAGCTTCAGAAGAAGCTAGAAAAACTGCTGCCGCAGCAATATCTTCCGGATTGCCGAAACGTCGCATGGTAATGTTTTCCAGCGCGGTCTGCTTAAGCTTATCCGGAAGTACTGCTGTCATATCTGTCTCGATGAAGCCAGGCGCGATAGCATTTACAGTGATATTTCTGCTGCCGCATTCTTTTGCCATGCTTCTGGTCAGACCGATAACACCTGCTTTTGAAGCAGCATAGTTGACCTGCCCAGCATTGCCATATATACCTGCTACAGAAGCCATATTGATTATTCTGCCGCTTCTGGCTTTTACCATATCCACAAGCACAAGCCGCGACATGATGAAGCTCCCAGTGAGGTTGGCATCGATTACAGAAGTAAACTGTTCTGTTTTCATGCGCATGGCCAGACCATCTCTGGTAATACCGGCATTATTGATCAGTAAATATATACTTCCGAGCTTCTCCTTGGCGCTTTCGAATAATCTGATACAGTCTTCTTCCTTGCTGATATCGGCTTGTATGGCAATAGCTTCTGCACCTTCTGACTTACAGTCTTCGACGATCTGTTCTGCTTTTGCCATAGAGCCAAGATAAGAAATTGCCACATTATAGCCGGCTTTTGCCAGGTTAAGGGCACAGGCCGCGCCTATACCGCGCGATCCGCCGGTCACGATTGCCGCTTTCCTCATGCCAGCACCTCCCCGGTATTGTCGAGCAATGTTCTCGCTTGAGCAAACAGTTCTTCTATGATCTCAGCTGCAGGCTGGCAGCAGCGGACCAATCCAGCTGACTGTCCGGCCATAAATGAGCCTTCATCCTTATCGCCTTCCTGCACGGCTTTTCGCAGTGAGCCAACAGTTATGGCTTCGAGTTCTTCGAAGGTCGCACCATTCTTCTCTAGATCCAGCAGTCGGCGTGACAGCTTGTTTTTGAGTGTGCGCACGGGATGACCACCGCTTCTACCGGTGACCTGAGTATCAATATCTCTGGCTTTTAGAACGAGCTGCTTATAAAATTCATGAATATTGCATTCATCGCTGACCAGAAAACGAGTTCCGACCTGAACCCCTTCAGCACCAAGCATCATAGCTGCGGCGACTCCTCTGCCATCCGCGATGCCTCCGGCTGCGATTACTGGTATTGAGACAGCGTCAACGATCTGTGGTACCAGAACCATTGTCGTAAGATCTCCGATATGGCCACCGGCCTCAGTGCCTTCTGCGACCACAGCATCTGCACCGAGATTCTCCATACGCCTGGCATATGCTACAGAAGCTACGACTGGTATAACTACGATTCCGGCAGCTTTCCAATCATCGATAAATTTGCCCGGCGAACCGGCACCTGTAGTGACTACAGCTACTTTCTCCTCGATTACGACTTGAGCCAGGTCAGCGGCAAAAGGACTCATCAGCATGATGTTGACGCCAAAAGGCTTATCCGTAAGCTCTCTGGCCTTGCGAATCTGATCTCTGAGCAGCTCTGGCGGCATCGAACCACCAGCTATCAAGCCAAGTCCGCCGCCATTTGATACAGCTGCGGCCAGATAAGCATCAGCCACCCAGGCCATACCGCCCTGGATCAAGGGTTGTTCAGTCTTAAGTAATTTGCATATCCTATTATTTGTCATAAATCCTCCTAGTAACGAAGTATGGCCGCACCATATGTAAGTCCTGCTCCGAAGCCACAGATCGCGATCAGATCACCGCGTTTCAACCTGTCATCTCTGATAATCTCATCAAGACAGATCGGAATACTTGCAGATGATGTATTACCAAAATCAGACACACGCGATATCATCTGTGCTGATTTGACTTTTAGCCTTCTGGCAGATGCATCGACTATCCTTGAATTTGCCTGATGCGGAATAATGTATTTAATCTGAGCAAGTTTGATACCAGCTTTTTCCGTCGCTGCTTTGATCGACTCAGTCATGGCATTTACGGCAAATTTGTAAACCTCATTACCTTCCATCGTCAAATTATGACCCTTGTCATGACCGAATCTGTCAGGCCAGACCTGATCATTTTCGATGAAGGGATGGTTTATTTTGAGGGCCTGACTTACCAGATATTTTCCGCCCTCGCCTTTTGTCCCTAGATGACTGGCTAGCAGACAGCTCTCATCATCAGGGCTGCCGGCAGAAAATACAGCTGCACTGGCACCATCTCCGAAGAGAACACAGGTAGCACGGTCTGTATAGTCGGTCAGCTTGCTAACATTTTCCGCGCTTACGACCAACACATTTCTTATATCGCCTGTATTAAGATATCTGGCTGCCAGATCAACAGCATATACGAAACCTGTGCAGGCTGCGTTCAAATCGAAACAGAAGGCGTTGGCGGCACCAATCTCATCCTGAACGATCGAAGAAACTGACGGGAAGAAATAATCAGGTGTGACCGAAGTCGCTACGATCAAGTCCAGATCATTGGCCGCGAGACCACTAGCGGCAAGTGCTTTCTCCGCCGCTCTTACTGCCATATGCCAGGTAGGCTCACCTGACGACAGCCTACGCTCTGTTATTCCGGTTCTGCTGGTGATCCACTCATCATTAGTTTCAACGATTTGTGAAAGCATTTCATTTGTCAGAATCAGCTCTGGCAGGTATGTTCCTGTACCGAGCAATTTCAGCTTCAACATTTATCTACTCCTGTCCAATCGGCTGCTTGAGACTTCAGCCGATATCTGCTAATCTATAGTAAGTCAAATTATTGGCACCTCAAATATTTTGACTATCAAAATATAAAACAATGATAAAACCTTATACAGATATTGTCAAGAAGGAGCATATTTGAATGAAAGCATTTGTATTTTCAGGACAGGGTTCACAGAAGGAAGGAATGGGACAGGCACTTGCATCTGCGAATAGGGCTGCCGCACAAATCTATGAGGAAGCATCAGATACTGTCGGTCTGGATGTTCTAAACTTAAGCGAGCAACAGCTGCAGCAGACAAATTACGCACAGCTTGCTATTGTTGTTATGAGTCTGGCTTCCTGGGCTTCTTATTCTCAGGCAGTTGACAACTATATAGATAATGACCTTTCAACCTCAGCATATGCCGGTTTCTCACTCGGAGAGTATAGTGCACTTGGGGCTTGCAGAGTCTTGAAGCTGCCGCAGCTGCTCAAACTGATATCTGTCAGAGCCGGATTGATGCAGGAAGCGGCTCTTAAACAGCCAGGATCGATGTATGCGGTTATCGGCATGTCTGAAAGCCTGATCGATGATCTGCTCTTACAGCCGGATTATAGAGACAGAGTATTCCCGGTCAACTACAATTGTCCGGGCCAGCTGGTTATATCTGGAGCAGCTGAATATACTGACAGAGCGGCTGATGATCTGAAATCAGCTGGTGCCAGAAGAGTCGTAAAACTAAATGTTAATGGAGCCTTCCATACTCCTTATATGAGCGAAGCGGCTGAAGAACTGAAAAAATATGCCGGTAAGCTCGAATTCGCGAAGCCTTTCGGCTTGATCTACAGTAACAAAGACGCTGCACTAGTTCCGTCAGGCGTCGATTGGCCACAGAGATTATACGATCATATGTGCAGTCCTGTCAGATGGAGCAGTGAAATCCTCGCGATGAGAGAGGACGGCTTCTGCCAGTTTATAGAATTTGGCTATGGCCGCGTACTGACTGGACTGATTCGAAAAATCGACCGCGGTCTCATTGCTGCTGCTGTTGAAGATCCTGACACACTGGCAGCTGCGCTTAAAATATAAGAAAATTATCCGGATACTGAAATCAACCTGAAATCTTACAGCTGTCCCCTCTATGCTATAATGCAGATAATGACAAAATAAGACACAGCCGAGGCAAAATAGCAGGCTGTGTTTCAATCTGTTTTATGGAGGGCAGTATATATATGAAGGATCCAAGATTCGATCAATTGGCAGCCATAATGCTGGACCATTCACTGCAGATAAAAAAGGGCGATGCATTTGCCGTTTCTGCTGATGTTATTTCTTTGCCATTGGTAAAAGCCATCCTCAGACTGGCCAAGAGCAAGGGTGCGCTGGCTACTGTCAAGCTAACCGACCAGGAAATCTCCAGACATCTGCTTGAGCTCTATGATCCGGAAGATGGCGGCATAACCGAGGCCTTCCTGAAATCCAGAGCCGATCTGGGCATACAGGAGTTTCAAGAATTGAAGGGTGAGGTCATCATTAGAGCATATCCCAATTCTCAGGAACTAGCTGGTATAGCACCTGCTGTGCAGCAGCTGCAGGCAAAAATGGCCCGCCCTTTTCGTGATTTCGTAATCAATCAGCGCAAATGGGTTTTGTTTGAATATCCTACAGCGGCTCAAGCTCAGCTGGCAGGCATGTCATATGACGAATACTTCGATTTTGTTTTTAGCGCAGCAACCGTTGACTATGCCGCTATGACAAGATTCAGTGCACCTTTGAAGGAATTGATGGAGAAGACACAGGATGTCTATATAACCGGTCCTGGCACAGATCTTCGCTTCTCGATCGCCAATATACCTGTAGTCCCCTGCTGCGGTGAATGCAATTTACCGGATGGTGAATGTTTCACAGCACCGGTACGTGATTCGGTAGAGGGTGAGATAACTTTCAACACACCTTCGATGTATTGGGGAACAAAGTTTGAGAATATTCATTTTGAGTTCCGTCAGGGCAAAATTGTCCAGGCAGATGCCGGAGAAAACACTGATAAGCTTAATCAAATTCTCGACACCGATGAGGGTGCACGTTATATTGGTGAGTTTTCACTTGGCTATCATCCTCTCGTAACCGAGCCCTTCTGCAACACCCTTTTTGACGAGAAAATCAGCGGATCATTCCATTTCACACCTGGTTCAAGCTATGACGAAGCTCCCAACGGTAATGATTCAGCCGTACACTGGGATTTGGTACAGATCCAGCGACCGGAATACGGCGGCGGTGCCATCTATTTCGACGGTCATCTGATCAGAGAGAACGGATTGTTTATTCCGGAAGCCTTACAGCCGCTGAATCGAATCTCAGCACTTACCGACAATTAAACACGGAGGTACAGCATGCTCTATTTGACCGCAACTGATCTTTTGGACCTGAACATTCTTCATCTAGCCGTTTCTGCGATAATTCCTGCAATTATGGTGGTTGCTGCTGCAGTGTATCTGATCATCAATCATAGACTTGCCAGCCTGGCAAAAGACGATTTCGAGAAAATCACTGATGAAATTAACGAGCTAACTGGTTTCGGCATGGTTAATCTGCCTGGTGCTGCTCAGAGCTTCGAAAGTACCAGAATACCGGGCCTCAGGAAAACCTTCAAACAAATAGCTAATGATAGTGAGGAACTCTTCGGCGGCAAATGGCTTCCTGATCTTAATAATTATTTTCGTTTCGATAGAATTTTTTCTGCTGCTGGCAGAAATAGTCTAAGCAGCAGACCGGCAGCTGCCATTTTCAGCAGTGGTCTGCTCTGTGCTGTGATATCACTGCTTCTGCAGCAACAACTCCCTGTAATCGATAGCTCACTGTCTCAGTCTCTGATCTGGATACCAATAGCCGTAGGTGTTGCGATATCTGCTTTGCTGCTTACACAGTCGCTTACTATATCAAAATATCTGCAAACCTTCATAACTGAACTCAACAGCACTATTGCCAGACATATTCCTGTTTTCAATGATCAGGCCGGGATAGCGCTTTTGATAGATCAGATGATGCAGCACGATTACAAAATGGAAGATACAATCAATGAATTCAATGATACTGTATCTCGATTGGCCGAATCAGAGATGGCTGATGGTATCAGCAGAAGTGTAGAAAAGGTGCTAAACGAGTCAGTTGTTCCGCCAATTCAGACAGCTGCGACCACACTAACTGATCTGGCACAGGAGCTGAGTCAGAGGCAGGAACAAGGCATGCATCAACTAGCGGCTCAATTCTCTAGTTCACTAGCCGCTGATCTTCAGAGATATTTAGGTCCAGTCAATCAAGAGCTAACCAGAATGACTGCACTGATGTCAGATGTAAAAAATTATATAGACTATGCTATGAAAGCTCTTGATACAACAAAACAACAGAGTGAAACTGTTATCCGCGATGCTCATCAGTCTATGCAGATGATTGCTCAATCACGAGAAGATCTCAGTGATGATTTCGCAGTCTTCAGTGAGCAACTGCGTCTGCTTAATTTGACAAGTGAGAGACTGGCAACAATGCAGTCAGGTCATGAGGGTACACTGGCTGATAACCTCGAGAAACTTAGCAATCAGTTGGATAACCATAGTAAACAACTTGAAAGCAGTATCAGAGAATCAGCAAGAACTGCAGAATTAGCTGATGGTTTAACAATGAAGCAGCAGGAATCAGCAAGAACAATACTAGAAAATCTGGCTAATCAGCAGAATGATCTGACTGTCATTAGTGATTCGCTAAGACAGCAAATAGATCATTTCACTTCCAGTTCAGATCAATATGTTCGTCAGACACTTAGAAATTTCGACGAGGGCCTGGCAGAGCTTGTCGAGCGCATGAGCTTCACGGCAGCTGAAATCCGTGATGCTGTTGACTCTCTGCCCGCCGCATTGAGACAGAGTCCTGATTATAGTGGTTGAAAATGAAAGGGATACAATGACTGGAAATAATGCTGCATCAG
>JAAYFZ010000233.1 GCA_012727965.1 Clostridiaceae bacterium | reverse complement strand
ATACAGAGACAGGACAAATTGATTTTGACAAGTGTATATCAGGCTGTCGGCTCTGTGTTGATGCCTGCCCGTCCCATGCGATTTATCTGGTACCTGATGAGTATGCGGTACCACAGACGAAGACAGATACAACAACTGAAAAATTGAATATATTGGCTGAGTCTAAGAGCAAACAGGAGCTGATTGCTTCTGCCATAGCTGAAGCGGCTGACAACAAAACTGCCGCCCGTGTAGCTGGAGCGATTGCCAGATCTAACAGGATAATGGCAGAAGACTGCTACCGGGAAGCTGGCTATATGTTGCCGCAGAGCACACAAACAAGTGATCTCCTGAAACAGCTTCTGGAAACTGAGAAATCTGAACTATTTCCGGCAGAGGCAGCTGAGAGGCTGCTTGAGCTGCTGTAAAACAATTTCTTTATGATGAACAAATTAGCTGCCGGAGACCATATAAGTCGCTTTCTAAAAGGGGCAATAGTAGGCCTGATCATTGTGCTGCCAGGAATGAGTGGCGGCACATTGATTCTGGTCCTGGGTCTCTATGAGCTTCTGATGCATGATCTGGCCAGAATGCGTTTGTTGCCATGGGTGTCTTTTGCCCTTGGCCTGGCTGGGGGTATGGCTGCTGGTACTCTGGCTTTCAGTTTCTTCCTGACAGCCTATACATCCTGGCTGATGGCATTTCTGCTGGGAAGTGTTCTTGGTTCAGCCAGAGCGGTTGTCCGTCCTGAGCCACATCCGGGCAGAACCGGTATCCTGTTTGGGCTTATCGGCGTCGCGGCAGGCTGGTTTCTGGCGGGTTTTTCAGAGTTTGGGGTTCAGGCAGGAGAGCGGCCCGGATATTTACTGATCATCATCGGCTCCGCTCTGGCCAGTGCGGCAATGATACTGCCAGGAGTGCCTGGTTCAAGCGTTTTGATTATGTTTGGCATTTACGATGACGCGATGCATGCCCTCGGCAGTTTCGATCTGCTCTGGCTATTGGTATTTGGCTTGGGCGCTGCTGCCGGCATACTTGCTCTGTCGAATTTGGTGGATAGAATATATGCCAGATATCGGCGTGTTTTAAGCTGGCTGTTTGCCGGTTTGATTATTGGATCTGCTCGGTTGCTTATTCCGGAACGAGATGATAATATACCTTTTTATGTTCTTCTTGCGATAGCTGGCTTCGCCATAGTCTGGTTTCTCGAAGACAAATTCGGTACAGTACAAGGTGCAAAAACTACTACAGGCAGCGGGGACAGCAGATGACCTTCATTCACAAAATAGCAGCTATTATCAGACCAAGAGCTGTTGGGATAAATGACGACCTTCCTCTGTCCTCAGGTGACAAGAAGAAGAGTAAACGCATCAATTTATTGTATGGATCCGTCCAGAGCATGTATCTGGCAGGCATCTGTTCTTTCCATACCTTTTTGGTTTTATATCTTAAGGATAATAACTACAGCGAATTTCAAATAGGTCTGATCATGACACTGATGTCAGTGATTGGTGTTTTTTCGCCTACGATCATCGGCTATATTGCTGATTATCATATACCAATCAAGATGATCGTCGTAGTACTTATTACTATATCAATTCCCCTGGCATTTATGGTACAAGCTGCTGTAGCCTTCTATCCGATCGCCCTGGCCATGATTCTTATGACTGGTATAGCAGAAAAGGGTATGGGCAGTGTTATCGATAGCTGGGGCATGCGGCTGCGGAACAAGCATCCTTATCTTAACTATGGAGCTACACGCGGTCTAGCCTCGTTATCATATGCAATTATGGCATTGATCGCCGGTCGAATCTATGAATCCTTCGGTCTGGATAAAATGTTCGTGGTACATGCTGTTGTCGCGGCGCTTTGTGTTATATTCGCAATGATGCTTGATAATGTACCGGTATCTAAGAAGAGCAAAGACAGCAAATCCTTCTTCAGTACTGTTAGACAACTGCTCTATATCCGTCAATACAGCATCCTCCTGGTCGTAATGGTCATGCATGGTTTCAGCATGGTAGTAATCGGTACATTTCAGCCGATACTGATCAGTGATCATGGCGGAACATCTGTCCATCTGGGGATCAGCTCATTCGTCCTGGCTGCCAGTGAAGTTCCGGTTATGTATAATTCCGCAAAATTCCTGCGCCGTTTCCGTGTTGAATCATTGCTTATAGTATCGCTTTTTTTCGCTGCAACAAGACTGCTGCTTAGTGTCCTGGCACCGAGCCTCGGCTGGCTGATTGCAGCACAGTCACTGCAGGCATTATCATTCGGCCTTTATCTGCCATCACTGTTGTTTTATATCAGCCTGATAACTCCGGATGAGATGCAGTCCACGGCGATTACTCTAGCTCTATCTGTAGGCTTCGGAGTATCCGGGATCATTGGTAATTTCTTCGGCGGCATATTGGCGCAGAACTTCGGCGTCGATTCTGTCTATTACTTGTTTAGTTTCCTTGCTGCCTGCGGTTTGATTCTGTTTAGACTTACCAGGAAAACATCAATACCGAGACCGGCTGAATAAGAAAAATTCAAAATCATCTTGCTATATATCTCTTTTATCATGATAATTTAATTAGACTCTATACTTAATTAATGTTAATTATGACAATGTCAGGGAAAGGGGTTCAATATGGATGAGTTTGAAAACAATCAAGACGGTCTGGAAGTGAACACCGAAATCAGCATTGAGCAACAGCAGCAGGAGAGAATGGCAGCAATCGAACGAGTGAAGGTAATCATGGACAAGACCAGAGTCGCATTTTTAACAACTCTTAGCGGCAAACAGCTGGTCTCACGCCCGATGTACGTTCAAGGGAAGGAATTCGATGGCACACTCTGGTTCTTCACCCGCCGCGACAGTCCAAAGGTCGAGGAGATACGCAAAGACTCTCGTGTAAATGTCCTGTTTACAGAAAAATCATATGTCTCACTCAGCGGCAGAGCAGAAATTGTAGAAAATGATCTTAAGAAGAAAGTTTATTGGGATAAGACCGAAGAAAAATTTTTCGAAACGACATACGATGATCCGGAAATCATCATGATAAAAGTCGACGCTCTCTCTGCTGAGTTCTGGGATAGTGTTGGCCGTATGCCCGCTGTATTCAAGACAGTAGTTCCGCTCACAGAAGATATCAGTAAAACAGTGGAGTTTTAAGAAGCTGATCCTAATATGCTCAAAGTTAAATGCAGAAGCCGGTCTTAAGACCGGCTTCTATTATAGCAATGGACTATTTCAACATAAAAGTCCAAATTGAGTTTTTGAAAGTGCATATACATTTACATCTTTGTTAGGCCATAATTTATATTGAGGAAATATATTTGTTAGTAATCCGTTCTAGACGGCAATTCAGGAGGTCATCATGATACGTATTGTACAGCTAAGAATGAATTATCAGTCAGAATTAATGGCAGTCGAAGAAATGCCTCAATTCAGTTGGATTTTTGGCTGTGATGCCCATAATGTGATTCAGAACTCATATCAACTTCAGTTATCTGAAGATCCAGAGTTTGCAGATATAATTTTTGATTCGGGCATTGTTAAGTCAGCTGATTCAGCAAATATTGTTCCTTATGGTGTGGAGCTTAAGACAGCTCACCGCTATTATGCTAGAGTCAAGGCCTCAGCCAATGTAGGTGAAACTGATTTTTGCAAGCCGATAAGTTTTCTTACAGGACTACTTGAAAAAAACGAATGGCAAGCCAAATTCATTTCTATTGACCAAGATAAAGATAGTTCGAATGCACATTATATTCGCAAAGGATTTACAGCAGACAAACCAGTCAAACAGGCACTGATTTTTGCGTCAGCTCTTGGATTATATAAACTCTACATAAATGGTAGAAGAGCTGGTTATGCTGAGCTTGCCCCCGGCTGGACATCGTATAAAAATCATCTGCTTTATCAGAGTTATGACGTGACCGATCTTATCAAGCAAGGTAAAAATGCCATTGGTGCTATTGTTGGAGCCGGCTGGTACAAAGGGAAAATGGGCTTTGTGGGTCTACGAAACCTGTATGGAGATAAGACAGCCTTGCTGGCTCAGCTGCTGATTCGTTACCAGGATGGTACTGAAGAAATCATTGCCAGTGATGAAAGCTGGAAAGGCTCAGATTCGCCAATAGTTTTCTCTGAGATTTATGATGGTGAATCATATGATGCCTCGCTAGAACAGGAGGGCTGGGATCAGACCGGATTTAACGATGCTGATTGGCAGTCCACAACAACTGTTTGTTTTGATTATTCTGTACTGACAGCACAGAGAGCTTCAGCTGTCAGAGAAATGGAGACGCTGCAGGTACAAGAGCTTATGACCACTCCTCAAGGCGATCTTGTTCTTGATTTCGGTCAAAACCTGTCTGGTTGGATACACTTTCGAGCCACAGGCAAAAAGGGTGATAGAGTCGAGCTGAACTGCTTTGAAACACTTGATAGTGAAGGTAATGTTTATCTGGATAATCTTAGAGGCGCCAAACAGACTATCGGTTACATATTTGGTCGTGATGGGGAAGTTGAATTTAACCCCAGTTTCACATTTATGGGCTTCCGCTATGCGAAAATTGCTGCCTGGCCTGGGCAGCCTAAACCAGAAGATTTTGAAGTAAGAGCACTCTATTCTGAAATGGAGCAGACCGGTAATTTTGAAAGTTCGCATGAAGAGTTGAATCGTCTTAACAAAAATGTTAATTGGAGTCTAAAAAGCAATTTTGTTGATGTGCCGACAGACTGTCCGCAGAGAAATGAGAGATTAGGCTGGACCGGTGATGCTCAAATATTTGCGAGAACAGCCAGTTATCTGATGAATTCATATGAATTCTTCGCAAAATGGCTGGTCGATGTGGCAGCGGACCAAACGGCTGATGGCGGTGTACCCCACGTTGTTCCAGATATTGTAAGTGGACATTCAGATGATGATTGGCTGCTGGGACAGGGGTCACATTCTGCTGCTGCCTGGGCAGATGTTGCGGTAATTATGCCATGGGCGATGTATCTCAATTATGGTGACAAAGAGATAATCAGAAAACAGTATCACAGTATGAAGAATTGGATAAGCTTCATGGAAAACAATTCTGTCGACTATATCTGGAATTATAAACTTCAATTCGGTGATTGGGTTGCACTTGATGCCGAAGAAGGAAGCTATTTTGGTGCAACACCAAATGATCTGACCTGTACTGCTTATTTTGCCTATTCAACTAGATTGTTTGTTAAAATGGCGGAAATAATTGGTCGTGAGGATGATGTTGCCAAATATGAAGAGCTATACAAAAAAGTGCTTGATAAGTTCCAACGTACTTTTTTCAATGAGGATGGCAGCTTAACAGCTCAGACTCAAACAGCTCATATTGTTTCGCTCTATTTCGGACTGGTACCAGAGCAGTTTAGACAAAAGACCGTTGAAGGACTGATCCGACTACTAGATGCTGAGAATGGTCATCTGGTAACTGGTTTTGTTGGTACGCCTTATTTCTGTCATGCGCTGAGTGAGAACGGTAAAATTGATGAGGCATTCAAGCTCTTGCTGCGTGATGATTTTCCTTCATGGCTCTATCAGGTAAAAAAAGGTGCCACAACTATTTGGGAGCATTGGGATGGTATCAAACCGGATGGCAGCATGTGGAGCCCTGATATGAATTCCTTCAATCATTATGCCTATGGCGCTGTGGCTGAATGGATATATCGTGTAATTGGTGGACTTGAGGTTGATGAGAAGGCGCCAGGATTTAAGCATAGCATTATTCAACCGCATATTGGCGGCAATCTGGAATATGCAAAAACCTCATATATGACTCCCTATGGCAAAATCGAAACGCATTGGCGTCAAGAAAATAATGAGATTAAACTGCAGATTAGGATACCTCATAATACAAGAGCTACAATACTCCTAAATAGTGTAGAAAATGTTATTGATAACGGAGGTTTGAAATTCAAATCTGATGGTGACGGCAAATTTTCAGCCACAACTGGTTCAGGTATCTGGACGATACTTTATTCTATGAAATAAGGCTAACAGAAACCTCAGGATTCTGCTACAATGGTAGGGCATATTTTCAAAAATTCAGATACTATGTAAACGTTCGAGGAGAGATAAAATGCCCAATAAAAAAATCAGGACATTTTCGTTGCTGGCAATAATGCTGGCGCTGTTTATTGCAGTCATGGCTTCTGCCGGTTGCAATGATGATGAGATCATTGGCACTGAGAATTGGACGCCGCCGGAGAGTACACCGGAGGTTTCTGAGACAACGACTGAGACAGAGGCTGATCCAACACCAACGCCTACACCTGAGCCGACACCAGTTCCTGAGTTGGTTCAGCTGCTGGATGAGGATCCAGTTGTAGTAGAGTATTTCGGAGAACTGCCTGAGCCTCAGATGTATACCGAGCCTGCGCGCAATGAGCTGCGTGCTCTCTATATGGGTGCCGCTGCTAATCTTGATACGGCAATCAGCATTATCCGCCAGACAGAGGTCAATTCCGTCGTTATCGATCTCAAAGAATCTGATGGCATCAAATACGCTTCAGAAGTACCTCTTGCAAAAGAAATTGGCGTGGTGATGCCTGCTTATAATATCAGGGAGGTTTTAGATAAGCTCCATGCTGAAGATGTCAAGGTCATTGGCCGAATAGTCTGTTTCAAAGATCCGCAGCTGGCTGAGGCTAAGCCTGAACTGTCAATCAAGGATAAAAATGGCAATCAGCTGCATTTTACAATGGAAGGCGGCAAGCCTTTTGTCGATCCATATAATCAGGATGTTTGGCAGTACAATATCGATATAGCACTTGAAGCGATTGAGCTGGGTGTAGATGAGATACAATTTGACTATGTCCGTTTCCCGACTGGCGGGACTAAATCAGGTGAAACAGCCTGGTTTGGCGAAGAGGGACATGTGCCTACCAGAGTGCAGGCGATCAATCGTTTCCTGCAGACCTCTGCAATGCATATTCAATATGAAAGAGGGATTCCGCTGGGTGCCGATGTCTTCGGTATCGTGCTGGTCAGCAAGCTTGACGGCAACAACATTGGCCAGGATTGGGATACTGTTGGACTTACCGGTATCGATAATCTCGCGCCGATGATCTATCCTTCGCATTATGCGAATAGCTCTTCAAACCACTATACCGGCAATGGCCAGGGCACAAACCTTAACGGAATCATGTTCCCCAAACCTGACCTTGAGCCATATGATGTAATGTATCAATCACTCATGATTGGCAAACAAGCAACAGAGCAGGAAGGCTATGCTGCCAACCGACCTTACTTGCAGGCTTTTACCGCTGGATATTTGCCGGAAGGCTATTATAAGCGATATGGTGCAGAAGATATAAAAGCACAAATCGATGCGATTTATGACGCTGGTTATAAAGAATGGATCTGCTGGAATCCTTATGCTGAATATCCGATTGCAGCTTTTAGAGCTGAATAATCAGATTTTTAGCTCAATCAATCACATGAATTGCAAATAAAATGAAGCGTCTTCTGCTATGAGCAGAGGACGCTTTTTCTAAGGTCGTCAGTATAAAAATCAGGATAGAATATTATTCCAGATTTAATTTTCCGGTTGGGCATAAGTGTGATAGACACCGCCAGCTTGTGGATGGCCTTCGCCCAAATGCTCCAACATCTGGCTTACAGTCATGAACCGGAAACCTCTCTCCTTGAGTCCCGCGATCATATCAGGCATCGAAGCTACAGTGGCTTCATTAGTGTCGTGGAGCAATATGATATGGCCATTTTGGGCTGTCTCAATAACAAAGTCGGATATATGCTGAGGATCATCATGGTGATTCCAGTCCTCAGGGCAGCTCTGCCAATTCCAATTGACCACAGCCATGCCAAGCTCTTCGCTAGCTGCTGCGATATCGTCGCTCCATGCTCCTGTCGGCGGTCTCATCACAGTTGGCTTACTGCCAATGATATTTTCGATCATATCGCTGGTATCAGATAGTTCCTGGCGAACTTGTGCCTGATCGAGTGTGGTCAGTATCTGATGGCTGTATGTATGATTACCGATCTCATGCCCCTCATCATAGGCTCGTTTGACCAATTCTTCTCTGCCGATTTCAACCTGGCTTCCAATTACGAAGAATGTAGCGGGCACTTCCTCAGCAGCCAGGAGATCAAGAAGTGTTCCTGTATCTCTCAGCGATGGACCATCGTCGAATGTTAGCGCTACGACCGGAGCATCCTCAGAGGGCGGTAAATCAGCCAGGTCTGGTTCAGGCGTCGGTGTAGGTTCTGCAGTCGTCTCAACAATTGGCGCTGTTTCTGATGTCTCTACAATGGTTGTTTCATCAGTTGGCTGCTGATTGGTCTCAGCTTCAATATTACCAAGACAACTCGTTAGAACAAGCGACGCGGCGAGTGATACCAATAATACCGCTGCTCTCATTCTGGCAAAAGACTTACTTTTTGTTTTTCTCATAGTCATTTGGATAAGCTCCATTTCATTTTGTATCTATCTTTCAATCTCAGCTTCTTGCGGCTGATTTGTTTATATGTCAAGTTATACTGAATAGATAATAACAGAAATATGCTGTTGCGAAAATCGACAAAGTTACGAAACTGTTATTGGACATCCATACCTAACTTTTCAGCTTTGATTTACAAATAGAATCTTCAGGAATAGAATTCAGTAATAAGACATTAGTACCATCGTTTTGTATTATCAGGACGGAAGGAGTATTGACACCATGATCGAAGTACAAAAACTGACTCTGACATATCCAAGTGGAAAAGGTGTATTTGAACTCGACTTCACGATAAGAGAGGGCGAGGTCGTAGGCTATCTTGGTCCGAATGGAGCGGGTAAGACAACTACGATCAGAGCGTTGCTGGGATTCATGCATCCTGACAGCGGCAGTTGCAAGATTCGTGGTCTTGACTGTCGTGAAAATGCTCCTGAGATCCAGAGATTTCTTGGTTACATACCTGGAGAGATTTCATTCCCTGACAAAATGCGAGGTGACGAGTATCTACGTTTCATTCATGATATGAGAGGCGGCGGCAATGGCGGCTTCGGCAGTCGTCAGCAAGAGCTTATTGATATGTTTGAGCTTGATCCCAGAGGTAAGATCAATAAGTTTTCCAAGGGCATGAAACAGAAGCTTGGCATAGTAGCTGCATTTATGCATAATCCCCAGGTGCTAATACTTGATGAACCAACGAGCGGGCTAGATCCGCTGATGCAAAATAGATTTGTAGAGCTGATCCGCAGAGAAAAGTCTGAAGGGAAAACTATTCTGATGTCCAGTCATAGCTTCGAAGAGGTTGAGAAAACCTGTGATGATGTTCTGATCATCAGAGAGGGCCGTATAATCCACAAGGCAGCAGCTGCTGAACTTCAGAGCAGCCGTCAGCGAAAATATGTGCTGCGCTCAATTGATCGAGCTTTGCTGGCGAAGTCTCTTACAGAAGCTAAATTCACTCTTAATGCCGGTGATGACGTCGATAGTATTGAAGTTATGGTACCGGGCGATGCTGTCGACAAGTTTCTTAAAACAATATCTGCCTACAACATATATGATCTTGGTCAGCGCAGCCAGACCCTTGAGGAACTGTTTATGCGCTTCTATCAGAAGGGAGGTCAGAACTGATGAGTACTGCATTGTTCAAACATTCATTCAAGAAAAACTGGCTCCTGCTGTTGATATTCTTTGCTGTGCTTACTATGTATATTACAATAATGATCGCTATGTTTGATCCGGATGACATGGAAGCGATCACATCGATGCTTGAGCTTTTCCCAGCTGACCTTATGACCGCTATGGGCTTCTCTCAATTCATAACTGATCTCACAAGCTATCTGGCCAGCTGGCTTTATGGTCTTCTTATGCAGAGCATGCCGATGGTCTACTGCATAATCCTTGGCAATCGACTGGTGGCAAAAAAAGTCGACAACGGGTCTTTTGCCAGTTATTTATCGACACCTGTTTCACGAACAAGGATAATTGTGACACAAGGCTTGTATGCTTTGATTTCTGTTATTGCTTTGTTTGCAGCTGTTTTTGGTGTAGGGGTAGCAACGAGTGAGTTGTTGCTTCCAGGTCTGCTGGATATGGATATGTTTCTTCAGCTGAATATAACTACTATGCTTGTTTCCATGTCGGTTATGATGATTTGTTTCTTCTTCTCCTGCCTGTTTAATGATAGTAGTCTCTCAACTGGTTTCGGTGCAGGCTTGCCGATTGTTTTTTTGCTGGCCAATATGCTCGGAGGCACATCGAAGGATCTGGAAGTTCTCAAGAAATTTTCTTTGTTCGGCTGGTATGATCCTATCGAACTGGTACGGGGAGATATGGACTGGACGATCAACCTGATCTATATAGCTCTGGTTATTGTTTTGTTTATAGCCTCAGTTCTTATCTTCAGACGGAGACAGCTGCCGATTTAGACTGTTTAATAAGACGTGGAGGGCACAATGGTTAGAAAAATATGGCTGCGAATCAAGTATAGCTTCTGGCTGGAACCAGCTGTCATCATGCTAATGTCTTTTATGCTGGCAGTGATTACAGGCATATTCGATTCCGGCCGCTGGATCACAGCAAATGAACTGCTTCCTAGCTTCATGCTTACCGGACTAGATCTGGCGCATACAATTCTGAGTATAACATCGGCGGCGATGCTTACTATGACTATATTCACGTTTTCTACGACTATGGTTGTTTTAACGACCTATTCTTCGCAATACTCGCCGCGAGTTATAAGAAATTTTTTGACAGATGATGAAACGGTCAGGACCTTGGGCATCTTTCTCGGTGGTTTCATCTATTCAATAATGACATTGTCCTTCATGAAGACATCACTTAGCAGCCGTCAGGTCATATCAGCTAATATCAGCATTGTTTATATTATCGGCTGCCTGATTCAGTTTCTGCTCTATGTAAATCATGTAGGCTCATTTATTCAGGTCAAGAATCTGATACAAAGGCTTCATGACCAAGCAGATGTCTGTATACATGAGTATCGGGATCTTCTGGCAAAAGGCGAGATCAGTCAAATTGAGGAGCCGCCTTCTGGGCTTCGCGAGCATAAAATATTTTTCAAGAAGTATGGATATATTCGCCTTGTTGACTATGATGGTTTAATTAGATATGCTGCCGAGATCAAGGTTTATCTTCAGCTGCCCAAGATACCTGGTATTTTCGTTACTGAGGGCAGCTATGCAAAGTCCGAGTGCCTGCAGGAACTCTGAGTTGTTCGAAGAGGTGTCTTTTTCCATCGTTCTAAGAAGAAAACTTACTATTAGTATGAAAAACCATATTGCTGTTTGTGCATATCGACTGATTATAAATTGAGCAATTATATGGTACAACTGAAAGCAAATAAGATTTCATTATATGTATAAATCAGAATAGAGGGTAGAAATGGCTAAGAAGGCTCAGGTCGACAAGGTTGCATCTCCTGCAGACATCAAGTTGCTAAACAGACAGCGGATTCTTGATGTTTTTAAAACAGGAGAGAAAAAAACAGCAATGGATGTTCAGTCCGCAACAGGCATCAGCAAACCAACTATAATGCGGACACTCCAGTATTTCTGTGACGGCGGTATTTTGCGGTCTGCAGGCCTTGTTGATGCGTCGCGGATGGGCGGTAAGAAGCCGGAATGCTTCACTCTGGCTGATCGACGCCCCATAGTATGCATAGCTCTATGGCCAGGGCGTATTACACTGGCCATGTCATATCTGGTGGGTGATGTTTACAATATCAAGCACTATGAACACGAGCTTGAACAGGATCTGGACAGAGTCTTCACCTATCTTAAGAAAATCCTCAAGGATTACCTCGGTGAAGAAGGTCTGGATTTCAAGCATGTATATGGTGTGGAGCTATCAACAGCAGGTACAGTTGATTATAAGTCAAATAAATTATTGTATAATTCCCAATCACCTGGATGGGGCAGCAATATTGATCTGGAGAAATATATCAGGAGAATTTTCGGCAGTAAGATAGTCTGTTATGTTGAAAATGCAGGCAAAGCTGTTGGCAGAGCTACCCTTCTTGACTGGCCTGAACTAAACAGGCAGAGAGTTCTTACCATTTTCTCGACCTGGGGAATATCTGCATGCCTGATCGATAGTGGACATGTGTTAAATGGCAAGGATTCTCTGATTGGAGAAATCGGACATATGACAATAAGTGATTCTGATCAGGCTGTCTGTAACTGTGGTAAGAAAGGTTGCCTTGAGATTATGGTCAGTATAGGCAGAGTAAAGAGTATTCTTCAGGAACAGGGAGAAGAACAGCTTGCTGCGAATATTACATTCCCTGAGTTGTTCGAGCACTCTGAACAAGGAAATGAAGCTGCAAGAGCTGCAGTTTCTTATCTTGCCCATAGATTCGCGATTGCCCTGCATAATATTTCTTTGTCATATAACCCCGACATAGTTGTTTTCCAAGGTGATTTTGCTTATGCTGATGATTTTTTCGATCAATGCCTGATAAAGGAATTGCAAGAGTTTAGATATTACCCGCAAAATGGCATTTTCCGTACTGAATATGATAGAAGAGAACTCAGTGTTCTGGCTGCCAGAGGCGGATCGACCCTGCTTAAGAAAAAATACTTTGCTACAATTGAAAATGAGTTAAAAAATGACTCAATGTAAAATATTACATTTTTCCTGGAAATAAATTAATCGTCTACTGGATTAACAGGCTGTTTGAACAAGCAAACAGCCTGTTAACAATTTACCGAAAACGTATTAGTATCAAGCCTTAACAAACATTGGAGTTTGTGAACATGTTATAAAATGTGTGAACAAACAATTACTGAAACCGTTTTAGTAAATGATAATATTATTACATGCATGACAATATGCACAAAAACAGTGCATTAAGATTAGTTGTTTTGTGACTTGAGTCTAAACGTTTCGAACGTGAAAATAGAGACAAGGTTAGTTAACCTCGTTTACCCACCTTGCTGCATGTGCCAGCATTCAGCAAAGCGAGGAAAAAAAGAAAAAAATGGAGGAACGAACATGAAAAAAGCACTATCATTGCTATTAGCTCTCGTTCTGGTCATCGGACTTGCTGCCTGCGGCGGCGGAACTGATACCACTACGACAACAGCAGCTCCTGCCGATAACGGCGAGACAACAACAGCTGCTCCTGAAGAAACTACAACAGCTCCCTCAGGAGACAAAGAAAAAATTAATCTGTATGCATTTACAGACGAAGTTCCTGGAATGATCCAGAGATACCTCGATTTCAATCCAGAAGTAGCAGAGAAGTATGAACTGAATGCTACTATCATTGCTACAACAGATGGCGCTTATCAGCCAGCACTCGACCAGGCTCTGGCCGGCGGCGGCGCTGATGCTCCTGACATCTATTGTGCAGAAGCAGCTTTCATTCTTAAATATTCACAGGGCGATGCTTATCAGTTTGCAATGCCTTATGAAGATCTCGGCATCGACGTAGCTGCTAAGCTCGAAGAAGCTGACATCGCTCAGTACACTGTCGATATCGGCACCAATCCTGACGGCAAGCTCGTAGGTCTTGGTTATCAGGCAACAGGCGGCGCTTTCATTTATCGTCGTTCACTGGCTGAGCAGGTATGGGGCACAGACGATCCGGCAGAAATTTCTAAGAAAGTCGGTCCAGGCTGGGATACATTCTTCGCAGCAGCCGAAGAGATGGCAGCAGAAGGCATTTCAATGGTATCAGGCGACGGCGACGTATGGCACGCAGTTGAGAACAGTTCTGAAAAGGGCTGGGTTGTTGACGGCAAGCTGAACCTCGATCCTAACCGTGAAGAATTCCTTGACATCGCTAAGACACTAAAAGACAAAGGTTTCATGAATGAGACAACAGACTGGCAGGATCCTTGGTTTGCTGACATGAAGGGTGAAGGCCCGAAACCTGTATTCGGTTTCTTCGGTCCTGCATGGCTGATCAACTACGTCATGGCTGGCAACAGCGGCGGCGAAGCTCCTGGCGAAGGCACATATGGCGACTGGGCAGTTGCTGAACCACCAGTAGGTTTCTTCTGGGGCGGCACATGGCTGCTGGCTAACAAAGACACAGCCAAAGCAGAAGTTGTTGCAGACATCATTGAGTGGGTTACACTTGACAGTTCAGAAGAAGGCCTCCAGTATATGTGGGCTAATGGAACACTGAATGGCGAAGGCGGAACAAAAGACTCAGTTGCTTCAGGCACAGTAATGGCTAAGAGCAATGGCGAGCTTGACTTCCTCGGCGGTCAGAATATGTTCGACGTATTCATTCCTGCTAATGCATTTGCTAACGGCAAAAACCTGACACAGTATGACGAAACAATTAACTCCAACTGGCGTGATCAGGTCCGTGCTTATGTAGCTGGCGAGAAATCTCGTGAAGACGCAATCGCAACCTTCAAGCAGAATGTTGCAGACAATCTGGACGTAATCGTCGAGTAATTATCAACAATATTCGAATGACAGTAAATAACGATTAGTTATGCGGATAGGTGGATGGCATTCCTGCCGTCCCCCTATCCCTGTCGTTCTAAACAAAACTGCTGGAAGGAGTGAGCGCTCATGAGAAGCCATAAAGGAATAAGCTATGCTAAATATGGTTATATATTCAGCATTCCGTTTTTAGTGGCGTTTCTGATTTTTTCTTTATATCCAACTATATATACAGCGATTATAGGTTTTACCGACCTCAAGGGCCTCGGCAAAACTGACTTTAAATTTTTAGAGGATCCGCTGCAGAATTTTAAATTGATCATAAATAACCCATCATTCAAAATATCACTAAAAAACACAGTCCATATTTGGATCATGAACTTCATCCCACAGATCGGTCTAGCTCTTCTGCTAACCGCCTGGTTTACATCAAGAGGATCCAAACTAGCAGGTCAAGGCTTCTTCAAGGTTGTCTTCTATATGCCTAACATTATTACAGCCGCGACCATTGCTATTCTTTTCAACTCTCTTTTCCAATATCCGATGAGCCCTGCAAATGACTTGATTCAGAGACTGGGTATCGTCGATGAGCCATTTAACTTCCTTGTTAAGAAGAATGTGGCCCGGTATATCGTTGCCTTCATCCAATTCTGGCAGTGGTATGGCTACACTATGCTGATTCTTATTTCAGGTGTCCTGGGTATCAGCCCTGAAATCTATGAAGCAGCCGAGTGTGACGGTGCCAATTCGGTCCAGATGTTTTTCCTGGTAACGATCCCCAACCTCAAGACAATTCTACTGTATACGTTGATAACCAGCATGATTGGTGGTTTGAATATGTTCGATATTCCAAGACTATTCATGATGGGTGGTCCTGACAATGCGACATTGACAACAAATGTTTTCATATACAATCAGGCTTTCAGCGGCAGTTATATGTATAATCGAGCTTCAGCAGCCAGTATGATCATGTTTGCGATTATTGCCTTCTTCTCTATGATAGTATTCTTCATAATGCGAGACAAAGATGAAGTGGCAGCTAGAAAATCTCGTAAACAAATGCTCAAAGAGTATAAAAAGGCAATGAAGGAGGCGAAGTCATGAGAAAATCAACAACTTTCGGACGCGTTTCTTTCAAAACTATTGCTTATATTATCTTGATTTTTCTAACAATCGTGAGCCTTCTGCCGTTTATCATTATGCTTGTTAATTCAACAAGAAGTACATTTGAAATCCAGCAGAGATCATTATCACTTTTGCCATCAACCTTTCTTATGAGTAACTTCGAAGTGTTGACAGGCAAGACCTTCGATCCAATAGTAGGATTCATCAATTCAAGTATCATATCTGTAAGTGCTACAGCATTGACAATATACTTTTCAGCCTTGACGGCTTTTGGTCTTATTGCTTATAACTGGAAAATGCGCCAAGCCTTCTTCTCAGTTATTATGGCAATTATGATGATTCCGGCACAGGTTACCAGTATCGGTTTCTACCAGTTTATGTATAGAATTGGTATGACTAATAATCTATTGGCTTTGATACTTCCTGCGATTGCGGCGCCGGCAGCAGTTTTCTTCATGAGACAGTTCATGCTTCCGACTCTGCCGATGGACATTCTCGATTCAGCTAGAATCGACGGTGCCGGTGAGTTTTATACTTTCAACCGTATCGTTATTCCAATCATGAAGCCTGCTATGGCTACCCAGGGCATATTTAGTTTTGTTGCCAGCTGGAACAACTTGTTCCTGCCCCTTATTCTGCTGACAAGTAATTCAAAATATACGATGCCTATCATGGTCAGCTTGCTGCGTGGTGATATCTACAAAACAGAATATGGAGCGGTATATCTCGGTTTGTCGCTGACAGTACTGCCTCTGTTCATCGTTTACTTCTCACTGTCTAAATACATCATAGCTGGTGTTGCTCTTGGCGGTGTCAAGGGTTAAACAGTAGAAGCTTATAACACAAATCCTCTTGCTCCTTTTAGGCACTTCTGCCTCTGGACCTGCCGGTTCAGAGGCAGAAGTGTTCTTTATGTAAGGGTTTAAGTGCACTTATATATATATATGAAAAATAGATATACTATGTAGTTGGCGGGAAATATATTCAAATAGTGAGGTGATTCTCTTGAGGGAAGATCATTATTATGAAGGCGACGCCATAGGTGCCAATACTTCGGTGCTTTCTTCTAGATTTCGGATCGTTACTTATATGATCTTTCAGTATCTTGTCTACGGAGCAATCGGCTGGATCGTCGAAACATCATATATTTATGTTGTTTACGATCATTTTTCCAGAAGAGGACTGATAAGTCATGGTCTCCCGATGATACCGCTATTTGGTTATGGTGGGCTGCTAATAGTAACGTTGCTCAAGCGTTGGAAGCATAAACCGGCAATCATATATTTTTTCTCTGTTTTTTTGGCTACCTCAATTGAATTCCTAACTGGTCTCTCCAATTTGTATTTGCTCAATCGGCAGACCTGGAATTACAATAGAATCCCTCTATCATATAAAGGGTTTGTTGCTTTGCCGGTTTCTCTGGCATGGGGATTGCTAATAACTCTCATTGTTTATATCTTGGAACCCGCTCTTGAGAAAGCGTTCAAAAAGAGTGGTCCAATCATGGCAGGTATAATCTGGGCTATTTCATTCGCCTGTATATACTGCCATTTTACTGATTTTCTTACATTGATCCACCTGAATTGATATCCTAGTTGATTTCGAAGATATTGGTATGTCAGCTGAAGTACAGGCATGTACTTCAGTTTATTATTTGTATGAGCAAATAAGCAAGCAGAAGCAATAATGTACATTCTCTGCCGCTGTATGCAGCACCTAACATAGCTAGAATTGAATTAGCAAGGCTGCTAAGGAGGCTTCATACATGCAATATGGATATTTTGATAATGAGAACCGCGAATATGTAATTGATAATCCGGCACTGCCGGTATCCTGGACCAATTATATAGGTGTTAATGACATGTGTGGAGTACTAAACCATACAGCAGGCGGTTATCTGTTCTACAAATCACCTGAGTACCATAGAATCACCAGGTTCAGGCCTAATGGTGTTCCTATGGATGGACCAGGACATTTTATTTATCTGCGTGATAATAGTGACGGTGATTACTGGTCTGTCTCCTGGCAACCAGTTGGCAAATCGCTTGATCAGGCTAAATATAGCTGCCGACATGGCCTGTCCTATTCGAAATATCTATGTGATTATAAGGGTGTTTCAGCCGAGCAGAAGCTGTTTGTCGCGATGGATGATCCTGTCGAAATTTGGGATGTCAGATTAAAAAACAATAGTGAGAAGCAGCGTGATATCAGTATCTTTAGTTATCTTGAATTTTCCTTCCACCAGATCGATATGGATAACAGGAATTTCCAGATGAGCCTGTACGCCTCTGGTTCAGACTATTCCGACGGTATAATAGAATACGATCTTTATTATGAAGAAAATGGCTATCAGTTCTTCACTGCAAACTTCGATCCCGATGGTTATGACTGCGTGCGCGATACCTTTGTTGGTCCTTATAGAACTGAGAAGAATCCTTTTGCAGTAGAACAGGGCGCATGCAGTAATAGTACTGAGAAGGGTGGCAACCATTGTGCCAGTCTGATGAAGAGATTGATATTGGAGCCCGGTCAGGAAATAAGAATAGTATTTCTGCTTGGCGAAGGCGGTATTTCCGCAGGCAATGAAATGCGCCGCAAATACGCCGATCCTAAGAGTGTAGACAGACAATTTCTGAAACTGCAGGAATTCTGGCAGGACAAATATCAACGCTTCCAGATCAAATCTCCAAATCCAGGGTTGAACACACATATTAATATCTGGAATCTATATCAGAGCGAGATCAATGTCATGTTTTCGCGGTTTTCCTCCTTCATAGAGGTTGGCGGGAGAACTGGACTTGGATACAGAGATACGGCACAGGATGCCATGACAATTCCTCATTCTAATCCTCATAAGTGCCGTTCCCGCATCATTGAGCTCATTCAGGCACTAACCAGCAGTGGCTATGGCCTGCACCTATTTGATCCAGCCTGGTTTAAACCAGCAGAGAGCAAGCCCTTCCGTTCGCCAACAGTTATACCGACGCCATCAGCGGCTGATATCGTACACGGCATAGAGGATGCCTGCTCTGATGACGCTCTCTGGCTAATAGGCGCGATCACCAATTATGTAAAAGAAACAGGCGATATCTCACTGCTTGATGAACGGCTGCCATATGCAGACGAATACTTCAATCAAGATAAAACCCATAATCAATTCGATACGATCTATGACAAGATGAAAACGATCCTTAGATTTTCTGCTGAGCAAATAGGCAGCAACGGTATATGCAAGGGTCTGCGCGCAGACTGGAATGATTGTTTAAATCTTGGCGGCGGTGAGAGTGCGATGGTCAGCTTCCTGCATTGCTGGGCACTAAAACTGTTCGTGGAGTTGGCAGAGTACTTAGGCAGAACAAATGATGCTGAACAATTCTCAACTATTCCGGCAAAAGTCACACAAACCGGCAATGATGTTCTCTGGGATGGCCAGTGGTTTATAAGAGGCATTACTGCCGATGGCCGAAAAATTGGTTCGCAGGAAAACAGAGAAGGGCAGATTCACTTAGAGAGCAATGTCTGGGCTGTCATCAGCGGTGCTGCCGATGAGCAGAAATCCAGGCAGACAATGGAATCGATCACTCAGAAACTAAAAACAAATTATGGGCTGATGCTAAATTGGCCGCCCTATACTGAACCAGATGATGAAGTCGGGTTCGTGACACGAGTGTATCCGGGTGTAAAAGAAAATGGCGCTGTGTTCTCACATCCGAATCCATGGGCCTGGGCGGCAATGGCCATAATCGGTGAGGGAAATTCAGCAATGGAGCTATACGACTTGATTTGCCCATATCATCAAAATGATATGATAGAGACAAGACAAGCAGAGCCATATTCTTACTGCCAATTCATCATGGGCCCGGCACATACAGCTTATGGCAGGGCACGTCATCCTTTTATGACCGGGACCGCTGGCTGGGCTTATTTTGCGGCAACTCAGTATATGCTCGGAATCAGACCTGATTACCGAAGGCTTATAGTCGATCCCTGCATACCATCCGACTGGAGCGGTTTTTCTGCGACAAGAGTCTGGCGCGGAGGTCACTATGAAATATCAGTTGAGAACCCGGAGCGAGTTCAGAAGGGCGTGAAGAGCATTTTCGTCAACGGCCGTGAGGTGGAAGAAATTCCAGAGCTTAAGCCGGGACAGGCAGCACAGGTTAGAGTGATCATGGGCAAAAAGGAGTAAGCAAAATGATTAAATTTGGAACAGGTGGCTGGCGCGCAATTATTGGTGATGGCTTCACCAAGGCAAATGTTCAGCTAACAGCTGCAGCACTGTCTGAGATGATCACTGAAGCAGGTCAGGAGAGTCAGGGAATCTGTATTGGTTATGACCGCAGATTTCTCTCGCGAGAAGCAGCTCAGTGGGCGGCAGAAGTATTCGCGGCCAGAGGAATCACTTGCAGAATGCTTAGCCGCGAAGCACCAACTCCGCTGATCATGTTCGCAGTTCGTCAGCTCGGCCTGCCTTATGGCATGGCTGTGACTGCAAGCCATAATCCTGCGCTCTATAATGGCATCAAAGTGTTCACAGCTGGTGGCAGAGATGCAGCGGAAGACATAACGATACGGATCGAAGAGCAGGTTGCAAAACTAGAAAGAACCGGTAAAACAATCGAAACAGACGATTATGATCAAGCTGTTCAGAACGGGAGAATTGAGATATTCAATCCTTTTAACAGTTATATTGATGCCATCCTAGACCATATTGATATCGAGGTCATAAAAGAAGCAGGTCTTAAAATCGCGCTCGATCCGATGCATGGTGTCAGCCAGACCAGTCTGCGAACGATTCTGATGACAGCACGCTGCGAGGTCGATGTTATTAATGAACGTCACGACACTCTCTTCGGCGGAAGATTGCCGTCGCCAAATGTCGATACTCTTAAGCATTTAAGCCAATATGTTGTTGAGCATAAATGCCACCTCGGCATAGCTACTGACGGTGATGCTGACCGCATTGGCGTAATCGATGATGGTGGCCGCTTCCTGCATCCAAACGACCTGCTGGTGATGCTCTACTATTATCTCATCAAATATAGAGGTTGGAGCGGACCTGCTGTGCGCAACAACTCAACGACTCATATGCTGGACCGTGTCGCGGCCGGTTTCGGCCAGAAATGCTATGAAGTCCCTGTCGGTTTCAAGCATATATCTGCTAAAATGATCGAGACGGATGCCATTATCGGCGGCGAGTCCTCGGGTGGATTAACTGTTCGCGGTCACATACAGGGAAAAGACGGCATCTATGCTGCGGCTTTGCTAGTTGAGATGATTGCCGCGACTGGCAGATGCTTATCAGATATCTATGAAGAGATCACAGATCAGTTCGGTCGTACCTATGTCAGAGATGCCGATTACGCTCTTACTGACATGAGCAAACAGCAATTGCAGCAGCAGCTCTTCGTCGATAATAAGCTGCCTGAATTTGAACTGCCGATCGAGCGAGTTGATCGATCGGACGGCTGTAAGATCTATTTCGCGAACTCCGGCTGGGCAATCTGCCGTTTTTCCGGAACAGAACCACTTCTACGAACAAGCTGTGAAATGCCAGAGCCAGCGGAGGCCGAAAAATGCATCGAGGCAATTCGCCGCTTCATCGAAGGTTGAATAAATGTTATAGCAGAAATGGAGCCGAGGCTGGCGATGCGATTAAGCCTGGAGCACAAATGAGGAGGGCATCTATGAAGTCGGGCAACAAGAGCCGAAGACCAGTATTATCACTTCAGCTGCTGCTTGTCAGCATAGTTCTGCTCTGCTGGGTCGTGCCCTTCTCAGTAATCCTGATTTACTCGGGAGTGGCTGTATCGCAAAATGTTCAGGGCAGAATCGAAGACACGATCGAAAACAGCGCCCGTCTCGCTTTTGACCAGGCTTATGAAAATCTTCAGCGTGCAATGGACGCCTCGCGCGCTCCAAATTATGACGGTTCGATCAGGACCAGCTGGCTGCAGTATCTCTCGACAGAGGATGAGATCAGGCTCTATGATAGCGTCAGCAGCTATCTCTCGCAAAAATATGCCTACGATGACAATTTTCACACGACCTATGCGTTTTTCACGGCAGAGGCTGACAAGGTCTACTATGCCAATCATCATACTAACGCTGCTTCGGCCTCATCACTCAGTTATTATCTTGATAACGTGCATGATGAGGTTTTGCGCAGTTATCAGAAGATCGACACTGATATTCGTTTCTTCTCAGTTGGCAGTCGCGTCTATATGATGCGCAGCATCATCGATATGCGTAATATTGTCAGCAGCAGTCTCGAGCCTTATGCCGTGATCGTCATGGAGTGTAATCCGCAGGTACTGTTCGAGAATATCCGCAGCATTATCTGGCTGACTGACGCGACTGTCAGAGTTAATGACACTGAGATCAGCCTGATCGGCGATGAGCAGACTGCTCTGTTTGATTATCCTGCCATCATGGCAAAAGACGAAGCCAGTGGTAAATACTTGCAGGGACTGTCGAGGAATGAATACAGCTTCAAGCTTGAGCTCGACATCGCATCGGACGCGACTGATCTGATCAGCCAGTTTCCCGACAATCGCAATATAATGCTGCTGTTTGCCGCCTTGGCGCTGCCGCTGCTTCTGTTCTCGCTATTTGCCTTCTATCGGCATGTGACTATTCCCGCAGACCGGCTGGTAGCAGCTACAACCGAGATTGAAAAAGGACGGCGCGGCTATCAGGTCGAAGAGATGCCGCGAAACCGCGAGTTCTATTGTCTGACACAGCAGTTCAACAGCATGTCTGTTCAGCTCGATCATCAGTTCAAACGTATATATGAAGAGCAACAAGCTCTGCAGGAGGCCAGGATCAAGGCGCTGAGATCACAGATCAATCCGCATTTCCTAAACAATACTCTGGAGATCATTAACTGGGAAGCCAGACTGGCCAAAAATGAAAAAGTCTCCGAAATGATCGATGCCTTGGCTATCATGCTTGGTGCTGCTACGGCCAGAAGTGACAGTGCCGTTGTCGATCTGCGCTCGGAGCTTAATTATGTTGATGCTTATCTGCATATTATCAAGCAGAGATTTGGCAATAGGCTGAATGTCAGCCAGCAGATCGATCAGTCACTTCTAAGCTGTAATGTTCCCAGCCTGATACTGCAGCCGATCGTGGAGAATGCCATCGAGCATGGCATCGCGCAGCTGCAGCAGGGAGAGCTGATCATAAGGGCCTATAAGCTGCAGTCCGATCTCGTGCTTGAGGTCGAAAATGACGGTGTGATGACCGATCAGGACCGGCAGACCATAGATGAGCTTCTGTCTGGTGAGAGCAGCAATTCAAGTGTCGGTATAAGAAATGTCAATCAGAGACTGCGCATCATGTATGGTGCTGACAGCGGCCTTGCGATCGAGCAGCTGCGCCCGGGCAGAATTCTGGCAAAAATCAGGATACCATTGTGAGTGAAACAATAAGAGACAAAAAACGGCAAGTCCTGCACTTATTGTACAAATGGAGGCGGCCTATAATAATGGCAGATGGTTATTATGCATAGCCACAAACGCATTTCTTCGAAGAAAAAATAAGATGGAGGACCAACAATGAAAAGATTACTAGCGACAGCACTTGCTTTGATCATGGTTATTTCCCTGGCAGCCGGTTGCGGCAGCACAGCGGATACAACAGCAAAACCGGCAGATCAGACAACTACAGCTAAGCCCGACGAGTCTTCGGAAACCACTACAGGCAATGAAGCACCGGCCGGACCAGTTGAACTGACAGTAGTCACCTCCTACGGCGGTGATGACGGCAACAGAAGCAATTATGAAGCAGCTCTTAAGAGCTATGAAGGAACCACCGGCAACAAAGTACTTGACGCTTCCGCAACTTCCGACGAAGAGTGGAAATCGAAGGTCATGACAGATTTTGAAGCTGGAACTGAGCCTGATGTTTTGTTCTACTTCAATGGAGTCGATGCCAATCCGATCATCGAAGCGGGCAAGGTAGTTTCTCTCGAAGATATAAGAAAAGAATACCCTGATTATGCAGGCAATATGAAAGAAGACCTGCTCGTACCATCTCCTGCTGACGGCAAGGTCTACACCGTACCAGTCAATGGTTTCTGGGAGAGCTTGTTCATTAACAAAAAAGTACTGGCCGAGGCCGGTGTCGAAGTCCCTGGTGCCGATTACAATTGGGAAGCATTTATGGCTGACTGCGAGAAGATAAAAGCTGCCGGTTTCACACCTGTAGCAGTATCTTTGCAGGAAGTTCCTCATTACTGGTTTGAATTCGCAGTCTATAACAGAGGCAGTGTTGAAAATCATCTTGAGCTCCCAGCGGCTTCTGATGATGCAGTAGGCAAGAAATGGGCAGAAGGCCTGAACGATATCAAAGCTCTTTATGAAGCTGGATATCTCCCTTCCAACACTCTTACCGCCTCCGATGCTGAAACTGTACAGCTATTGGCAGATGGCGAAGCAGCCTTCCTGATCGATGGCAGCTGGAAGATTGGCTTCTTCCAGGAGAATTGTGCAGATAATCTTGACGATTTTGCTCTCTCTTTCGTACCAGGCAACGGCGATCGTCAGGCAACTGATCTGGTCGGTGGTATTTCCATGGGCTATTACATCACGAAAAAAGCCTGGGATGATCCGGACAAGCGTGATGCCGCTGTTAAGTTCGTTGAACATATGACTTCTGATGAAGTAGTTTCAGTCTTCGCGACAACTTCAGTTACAGCACTGAAAAACGGTGTTATTCCCAGCGATGACCTCGACGTGCTGCAGCTAAGCGCGATTGAAATGGCAGCCGGCGCTACCGGCTTGGTAGGCGCTGTTCAGGACAGCATGTCTGCTGAGGCCAGAGGCGATCTGTTCGCAAATGTTAAGAACATCGTTACAGCCAAGATCACTGCGGAAGAAGCGATCGATTCAGCATTGGCGCTGCAATAAACATTACTGATTATTTCAGCAGACATCAATTT
>JAAYFZ010000232.1 GCA_012727965.1 Clostridiaceae bacterium | reverse complement strand
GTACAAGTATAATATCGATTGTTCGCTTGCGAGCGAACATGGTATGCGCCTTTAGCTCAGTTGGTAGAGCAACTGACTCTTAATCAGTGGGTCCCGGGTTCGAATCCCTGAAGGCGCACCACAATGAAGCTCTGAGACTTAATCGTCTTGGGGCTTTTTTTTACTTCGAAAAATTGAGAAATCTTCCTAAATCAGATAAACAATAATCAACAATTAGTCTTCTTCATTTTTCTCTCGATTATTATTTCATGGATAATTCCGCCCGTCAAAATCATGATACTACAGACATAGAGCCAGAGCATTAGAATCATGATACCACCGATACTGCCATACAATGTGGTATAGCGATTGAAGTTATTCAAATACCAGGAGAAGGCGAGCGACACGCCAATCCAGAATACAGCAGCAAAAACTGCGGGCGGCAAAGACCAACGATACTTACATTTTCGTCCGGATACTAGATGATAAATCAAACTGAATATCAGTATGAGAAAGAGAAAAGATGCTAAATAGCGGCCTGCTTGCAGCAATGTACCAGAGAAGAATTCCATTCCACTCCAGAATGCTAGTTGAGCGAACAGCAGATCGCCGAAGGTTATAAGCAGCATAGTCAGCAAAATAGATATTACAAGCAGGAGAGCGAAAACAAGGCCAAGCAAACGAAGAAGTATACCTGACATAGGTTTACCTGTGCGGTAAATATGATTTAGACCCCGCAGAATGACGGAAAACCCCTTCGAAGATGCCCAAATCAGACCGATTGTACCAAAAGATAGTATTGTGACATTCTGGCTTGAAGTTATCTCGCTGATTATTGAGTCTAGAATAGCGTAAACGGCATCAGGAATTAATCCCTCTATAGAAATCAGAATATCCTGGTGAACAAGAGTGGATTTACTGATAACACCAAATAAACTGATTAGTATTATGATGAACGGGAACAATGCCAGCATCAAGTAATAGGATATTTCCGCAGCTCTGCTGGTAACTCTATAATCTCGGAAGCGTACGACCCAGTCGCGCACAAAATGAAAACCAGGAATGCGTTCAAATTTCTTCGTAGGATATTCAAGATATTGATGAACCTTATCAACTACCTCGCTAACAAGAGCGTTCTTTGTGCTCGCTTCAGATTTGTCTATATCATCGATATTTTTACCATCAATATTTTTCATAACATGATAGTATCATTTGCAGCTGATTGCTACAACTAAGCGAAAATTGCGATATAATAACTTTCATAATAAATGACACAAATTTGAACGCAATTATTTGAGGAACAGAGGTAAGTTATGCTGGAAGTTCATTCTAAGACCAATTATAACTGGCTTGTCCTATTTATCGTTATTGCTTCAACTGCTATGATAGGTGCCGGATTTGATAATGAGATTCCACTTTTTATGTCAGTCTTACTAGTGTTGACAATAATCATTAATACTCTAATTTGCAAAAGAACTGTCAAAATTAATAAAACTAGCATCTCTTTTGGCATTTATACTGTTTGGGCAGCAATCAGCATAATATGGTCAGTTACTCCAATTAGAACTGTTATTGAGACAATGCATTTAATATTGTACTTGCTGGTTTACTTGTTTGTTCAGTTAATTAGTAAAGAAGGCAAAGATAAACTTATCAATGTAATACTTGTTGTTGCGTCCGGTATAGCTTTGCTTGGTATTTTTGAGTACTTATTCATTACTGGCAACAGAATTCATTCAACAATTACTAATGCTAATCCTTTTGCGATTTTTATGGTTATGTTCTTTCTCCTAACCATGAGTATGTCGATTCGATTGAATAGTATACCTATATTTGCACTAAGTAGTTTATTTGCTACAACTATCTTCCTTTCCGGTTCAAGAGCAGCGATTATATCTTTGGTAGCATCTCTTGTATTAGTATTCTTTCAAATTCAAAAGAATAAACTTCGAAAGGCCATAATCAGCACATTGATTGTAATCCTGATATCACTTGCTTTTTCTCAATTAATTGCCTATTTTTCTAGCTTCTTAATTGAAAGGATTAACTTAGGACAGTCAATTCTTGATCAGTTAATTAGGAAAGACACTTTGATTTCTTCATCAGTTAATGGAAGACTTGAGTTTTGGCGTGTTGCTTATAAACTTTTCACTAATCGTCCTTTGTTAGGGTATGGACAAGGGTCATATTATTCAAGCTATCATATTGAATATGGTATGAACCAATGGTATTCCAGGTTTGCACATAATAATATTTTGCAAATACTATCGGAAACAGGTCTTGTAGGCATACTTCTTTTTTTAGGATTTCTTTTGAATATAGTTAAATCAGTGATTAGTCAGTACAGATATGTTACTAAGCCAATTTGGTTCTGGGGTATGACAGCAGGTTCTACTGCTTTCTTAATGCACACTTGTGTTGATTTTTCTTGGAATTTTCCTGCAGTATCAATTCTTTTTTTCTTCTTCATATCAATGATGAGTTATCAAGGAGTTGATGATTTTACTGAGGATTTAAATCAAGATAAAACTCACACTATTAAAAGAACGATACTTATTCCGGTGTTAACCCTTGTAATGGTATTAAATATCTGGCACATCGCATCTATACAAATGTTAAAAATTGCTACAGAACGTGAACAGACAGAATCTGTATCTTCTGCTCTTGAACTTGCGCAGGTTGCTAATTCCATATACCAGGTCGGATCATATGGGTGGTCATATGAGAGTAAGCTTCATAATAAACTTTATCAAGAGAATGGAGACCCTATTGAGTTAAGTAATGCTATTGAGGCCGCTCATAAAGCCGTAGAACTCGAACCGTACAACCATAACTTGAATGTGGAGTTGGCATTACTTCATAAGCAGAGTGGAGACTATTATCTTACAGAAAAATATTTGATTGATGCAACAAAATATAGTGCATATCATATGAACGCGCTTATTGAGCTTAGTTCATTTTATCTTGAGCAGGGCAATAAAGTAGCTGCTATCAGTTCGCTTACAGAAGCTTCAAACAAGTCATCGCTTGCAATCAGTATGGCAAATAGTGATTTTGAAAAGGCGCTTCTTGTTGACACTTCTGCGAGGATATATCTTACGCTTGCTAGTTTACATAATGAAGCTGGCGATACAGCACTTGCTCAAGAACAATTCACATATCTAGAAAAACTAGCTTCTGAATATGAAGCTGTGCAGAAATATCTTAATAATTAAGACTCATGACTGATTCTATTTCCAACAATAGCGTTTTTTTGCACTACTAAATCAACAATGATTTGATAATTATTTCCTCTGCCTACTTGCAACAATAATTATAGGATATATAATGAGATTGTGCTTAGTTGCGTAATGATGACTAAAATGAGTTCCATGCATAAACTTTGCAACTTGACAGTAGAATATAGTACTGGCGGATGGGGAAATAATCCTGTCAAAAGCAAATGCTTCGAAAGAAGCATACGCAAAGCAATGAGTCTAAAGAATTTCAGATTCCATGATTGTCATGCTGCCGGGAATTAATCTACTGTGGATATATGTGAAGAGGGGTCGCGCTTGAGAACAAGGTAATTGAATTAGAAGTAGTTGAATCTGCCAGGCAAAATGCCTGGCTTTTTTATTTCTTTTCTTTGCTGAAGGGAGTGTTCGTCAAATGAAGACAAAAAGGTTACTAAGCGTTCTATTGACATTGCTGCTAATTCTGATTTATGTACCAGGAGCGGCAGCAAATGAAGGTGAGGGTGATAACTGGTTACATGTTCATCTCGATGGTCAGGCAGCTGATCTCGGTGAAGATATAAGCGGTTATGCCTATTTTGATGCGGCTAAATTCGGAGAAGGCTTCGATATTTCGACTTTCTGCAATTTGAAGCCGCTCGCAGCTGAAGACAATCCTTTTGCCAGTATGCCTGAGATTAAGGCTACACATGTGATCGCACTTGAGAAACAGGGCGATATGGTGCAGTGCCATGATTCCGGCTTATTCGTCTCTGATGCTCTGGTCGGTATCATGTTGACAGCCGCAGATGAAGAAGGACAGATTAAGACAGCCTCTCTATCTGATTCCGGACCAGCTGCTCCGCTCCTGTTTACCAGACAACATATTGATTTTGGCAATGAGTCTAAGGGAACACTAAATCTTCACCTGCTACCTGGATTCCGGTTTCCAGCTAAGCTTACGCTGACGAAATCGGCGGATCCGGTTCACGAATCGACAGTCAAGGCGGGTGATATCATAACCTATACGATCGAAGTCAAAAACATTTCGCCGATGTGGTTTGGCAGCAAGGCTTGTGCCGTCAATGTATCAGATTTAATACCTTTCGGAACAAGCTTCGTTCCGGGCAGTGTAAAATTAGGCGATAGCCCGTATCCTGATGTATTCACATTTACAGGTTTAAATGTATTTGTTGGCAATCTATGGCCACAGCAGACACAAACTGTATCATTCCAGGTAAAAATAAATGCCTTGCCGAGTTTCCTGGATAGCTTCGATATTTTTAATACTGCAGCAGCAACGGGAAAAGATGGCCGCAAGGATATCTTCGCATTGAGTAATTGGGTGAAGCATACAATTAATGTGTCGAAGATCGAAATTGGTGGCAACAAAATCTGGGACGATTATGACAATGTCCATGGAAACAGGCCAGAAGGCATCATCATTAATCTCTTCCGCAGTCTGGAAGAAGATAACG
>JAAYFZ010000231.1 GCA_012727965.1 Clostridiaceae bacterium | reverse complement strand
TGCCACCGGGAAAAGTCTGAACAGTCCTGCGTCCACAGATCACAATATTGTCCCGCGTCAATTCTTTGAACCTTCTTAGATCTGTTCTGATCCGAAACAGAAGCTCATCTTGTTTGCCGATAGCCCAATTCATATCTACTGCCGCAATCAAATTCATAATTTGCCCCTTATCAAATCGCTACTGGGATCTTGCCGATTTTGCCGCTATTTTGATAGCCTGCCAGCTCGAAGCTATCTACTGTGAAATCATAGAAATTCTTAACATTCTGATCGATCTTCAAAACTGGAGCCTGGAAGCTCTGTCTATTCATCAACTCTTCCACCAGAGGAATGTGACGATCATAGATATGGGCATCAGCAATCATATGAACAAATTCACCCGGAACCAGGCCGCTGACCTGAGCCAGCATATGGACCAGCACTGCATATTGCATTACATTCCAGCCATTTGCAACTAGCATATCCTGAGATCTTTGATTCAATATGGCGTTAAGCTTATTGCCGCTGACATTGAAGGTCATACTATAGGCGCAAGGATACAGCTGCATTGCATGCAGATCAGCATGGTTATAGATGTTGGTGATGATCCTGCGACTGGAAGGATTATGCTTGAGATCGAAAATGACTCTATCGACCTGATCAAAAAGACCTTCTGAATACTGATGTTTTTGTGCCAGCTGATAGCCATAAGCCTTCCCGATCGTTCCCTCTTCATCTGCCCACTGATCCCAAATATGACTATTTAGGTCAGAGATACGATTTGACTTCTTCTGCCAGATCCAGAGAAGTTCATCAACAGCTGCTTTGAAATTTTGCTGGCGCAACGTTATGATTGGAAACTCGCTGGCAAGGTCATAACGATTAACAAGGGCAAAAGCCTTCTTGGTGTAAGCAGGTGTTCCATCTTCCCAGCGCGGCCTGACATCCTCACCAGTTTGATCATGACCCTTATCAAGGATATACTTGCAATTATCTATAAAAACCTTATCCGCATAGCTCATTTTCTTCATCTCCATCTCATGTATCTTGTCGAGTCTCGCTTCTTTTACTGCCAATTATACTTGACTTGAAGTATTGACATCAAGTTCAAATCACAGTAAAATTGTGAAGGCTTATCGGGGTGTGGCTCAGGTGGTAGAGCGCTTGGTTCGGGACCAAGAGGCCGGAGGTTCAAGTCCTCTCACTCCGACCATCAATTTAAGAAGCTGTTTCAGAAGTATCTGAGGCAGCTTTTTTGTTGTCCAGGTATAAGCCTGCCCTAACCTATACACCACAACAATGCTGTACTTAAGCTATAAACTGATAGGAGCCGGTCTGCAGACCAGACCGACTCCTTTATAATATCCTTTGATAAATTTCATGATTTATCAGACTTATCAGCTGAAGGGAGACTCATTTTCAGACAAGATATTATCTTGTAACCAGATCTCTTACTTCCTG
Organism: Clostridiaceae bacterium; assembly: GCA_012727965.1. GTDB lineage: Bacteria > Bacillota > Clostridia > Saccharofermentanales > UBA5734 > JAAYFZ01. The sequence goes on along the minus strand of JAAYFZ010000231.1, from coordinate 5,694 downwards.
CTTCATTTTTGCAATCAGCGCATCTACATCCATGCTGCCGAGATCGCCATGAAGCCTTGATCTAACAGAGGCAGTACCATTTTCAATTTCCTGATCGCCAATGATCATCATATAATGAACTTTTTCCATCTGAGCTTCGCGGATCTTCTTGCCGATCTTCTCAGCTCTATCATCGACATCGATCCTTAGTCCAGCCTGACGCAGTCTAGCGGCCAGTTCATGTGCAGCATCAGCATGCTTCTCGGAAATAGCCAGCACACGACCCTGTTCAGGAGCAAGCCACAATGGCAGTGCTCCAGCGTACTTCTCTAATAGAAGAGCCAGTGTTCGCTCATAACAACCAATAGAAGTTCTATGGATTATATAAGGATTCTTCCTCTCGCCATCGCTGTCGGTATAAAACATGCCGAAACGTTCAGCCAGCTGGAAATCTATTTGAATCGTAATCAATGTATCCTCTTTGCCAAAAACATTTTTGATCTGAATATCCAGCTTAGGTCCGTAAAACGCGGCCTCGCCGATAGCGGTTTCATAATTAAGCTCCATATGATCGAGGATCTGCTTCATTGTATCCTGAACAGCCTCCCATTGAACCGCGTCTCCAATAAACTTCTCGCGATTCTCAGGATCCCATTTTGAGAATCTGTAGCTGACATCTTCATCAAGGCCTACTGCTTTTAACATATAGTTTGCCAGGTCGAGGCTGTTTCTGAATTCCTCCTCCAGCTGATCCGGCGCACAGATCAGATGTCCCTCAGAAATCGTAAACTGACGAACACGGATCAGACCATGCATCTCGCCTGATGATTCATTACGGAATAGCGTCGATGTTTCACCATAGCGAATAGGCAGATCTCGATAACTTCTTGTTTTTTGCAAATATGCCTGAAACTGGAAAGGACAGGTCATAGGACGCAATGCTAAAACCTCTTCTTGATCAGCCTTTTCCTCATCACCGATTATGAACATGCCATCACGATAATGCTGCCAATGCCCACTTATTTTATAGAGATCTGATTTTGCCATAAATGGAGTCTTAGTGATCAGATAGCCCCTTCTCTCCTCTTCATCCTCTACAAAACGCTGCAGCACCTGAAGTGTCTTGGCACCCTTCGGCAGCATGATCGGCAGTCCTTGACCGATATAATCAACAGTCGTGAAAAATCCAAGCTCACGACCGATCTTGTTATGATCTCTTTTTTTAGCATCCTCAAGCTGTTCAAGATAGAGCTTAAGTTGTTCTTTGTCAGGGAAGCTGGTTCCATATATCCTCTGGAGCATTTTGTTCTTTTCACTGCCGCGCCAGTAAGCGCCAGCCACCTGAGTAAGTTTGAATGCTCTAACCATGTTGGTATTAGCCAGATGAGGTCCGGCGCATAGATCGACAAAATCACCTTGCTTATAAAACGATATGACTTCATCTTCGCCCAGCTCATCGATCAGCTCGACCTTGTAGATCTCGCCCTTCTCCTCCATGAGTTTTCTGGCCTCAGTACGAGGAAGCTCGAAACGCTCGACATCAAGACGTTCCTTAACTATTTTTTTCATCTCAGCCTCGATTTTTTTTAGATCTTCAGCTGTGAATGTGCCATCATAGTCGAAATCATAATAGAAGCCATTTTCGATTGCCGGGCCGATTGCTAGCTTAGCCTCTGGAAAAAGTCTCTTAACCGCATGCGCCATTATATGTGAGCTTGTATGACGAAAGGTCTGTTTATAGACCGGATCTAAAAAATCTGACATGTTATGCCTCCCAAAATTCAATTGATTTAAAATGGTGATCAGCCTAAGCAGCTAAATCATCACGTTTCATAATAATACACCTGTCAATTCTTGACAACTGTTCCGCATGGTACTAGCAAGAATCACCAGGATATCTCCGGGATCAGGCCGTTATCAGATCGCGCAGACTGGCAAACCTGTTTTCCTTGATACCGGGCACAAGCATCAGCTCTTCAATCGTACTAAACCGTCCATTTTTATTACGATGATCAATTATCGCTCTTGCCGTTGAAGGTCCGACACCGGGCAAAGTTTCCAGTTCAACAGCATCAGCCAGATTAATGTTTACTAGTTTTTCTTCACTGTTGTGACTGGTATCTTGGTCCACTATAACGTTATAGTCATATCTCTCAGGTTCTTGCAGCCACTCCTCTACAGTCGGTATCCTGATCAGCTGATGCTTGCTCAGCCTGGCTGCCAGATTGATTCTATCGTCAGCAGCAGATTCAGTCAGCCCGCCAGCCAGTTCAATCAGCTCATAGAGACAGGTTTCATCTTCAATCTTGTAAATACCTGGCTTGTTTATAGCACCAACAATATAAACCGGATATCTCTCAGCCGAATCTTGTGATATAACTTCTGATTTATCATTGTTATAATTCTTGTTATTTGATTCATCTTGCTCACTTAATTCATTATTTTGCACTGAGTTTTTGTCAGATGCATCTTCATTATCCAATCCTGTCAGATGCATATTATCTGTTTTTTCTTCTCTATCTTCAGAACCAGCTGAATCTTCAGAACCGGCTGAAATCGCTATCCCGTCGGGCTCAGAGGACAACAGATCCCAGGCAAGACTTGCTATTACTGCCAGAGAAATTATTATAAGCCAACGGTTAACACTCTTTTTCCCTTGCGACATTTGTCTCACCTCCTGCCATAATTTTGACAGAAAAAAGAAGCAGCATAAGCTGCTTCTCCAGACAATATCTGTCATTTTATATCAGGCGCGGCTGTGCTGCCAAAGTTTCTCAAGACTATAGAAATCGCGTTCTTCTTCATGGAATACATGAACTACGACATCATCGTAATCAAGAAGAACCCAACGTCCTGTTTCGTAGCCCTCAACATGGTCAGGCACAATACCGTATTTATCCTTCATCTGAAATTCAACCTCACCGGCCAATGATTTGATATGTGTCACTGATGTACCAGTAGCTACAACAAATCTATCTGCCAGAATTGTTTTGCCTTCAACATCAATAACATTGACGTCAACTGCTTTTTTGCTATCGAGAATTTCAACTATTTTTCCTGTTATTTCTTCGATGGTCAAATTATCACCCTCCTTAACTGGATGCTTGCTGCCTACTGCGAATCTTCTCAAATTCATCAAGTGCAACTATCTTCTTGATAATATTATCTATGAAAAAGCCAGCAAATACAACCAGCTTCATTCCTTTTTGTTTTTTTGTCTGATTTCAGAAATCGCGTCCAATGAATATGGATGCGACGGTCTGTTGCTTCTTCTTAAAAAAGACTCAACCTCTGTAAGACAAATCAACATTGCCTGATCGAGATCAGTTTCTGCCGCCTCTCTTATTGGGTCGAGGTCATGATATGTTCTCCCAAGCTCAATCTTATCAGCCAGAAAAATGATTTTTTCAAGTTTAGTCATACCGGCTCGCCCAGTCGTATGATAATGAACAGACTGCAAAATCTCCTGATCTGTAATGCAGAAAATTTCCTTGGCCATCACAGCTCCAGCTGGCCCATGTGCCAGTTCTTCCTGCAGAAGCTGCTCATCACCTGCTCTGGCAGCATAGTCCATCAGTTGGTCATGTTGAAGACATTTAGCGCAATCATGCAGCAGACCGGCAGCAGCAGCCTGATATAAGTCTACTCCGTGTTCATTTGCAAGCTTAATAGCATAAAGCATGACATTTGCCGAATGCAGCAGACGTTTATGCGTCAGCCAGGGCCAGATACTTCTCTCAAGTTTCCCCGTCTTGCCGCGATCTTCTACGTTTAGCATTTCCAAAGATGAAATTAGCGTATAGAACTTATTATCGCTGATAACAGCAGCTGCAGGACCAGGTACAGATTTCTTCCAGTTTTTGCCAGCAATAATACGTTCTCTGATCTCGGTACTTGACAATTCAATCTTCGGAGCTTTGAACAATTCAATTTTGGCATTGAATTTTTTGTTAAGTCTTGCCGCTAATTTGGACACCCTCTTCTCATCATCGCCACCACGAATAGCCAACAGCATCGTGCATTCAGCCAGTAAGGCTTCGGGCTCATGCCATTTTTCCAGATCATAGATAATATCCGATCCATAAATCAGATATATTTCTGTAGGCTCCTGATACTCTGCCCGGACCATGCGAATTGTATCAAGCGTATAAGATCTGCCCTCTTTTAGTATTTCCAGATCAACAACTCTGGTGCTGGGAATATCCCTAAGACTCTTGCGTGTCATCTCATATCGATAAATTGCCGGCATCACAGGTTCATGCTGTTTATGCGGCGGATCACCGGCCGGGATAACCAGCAGACGGTCGATCCTGCCACTATCAAGTGCAGCACTGATGAGAGCCATATGGCCATTATGAAACGGATCAAATGTTCCTCCGCAAATACCAATTTTCAGCATGTTCTCCCAATATCCCTGCGGTAATGACAGTTTTCAAAACTGATTCTGTCAATGATTTCGTAGGCTCTGTCTATCGCCTGTTCACGGTCATCAGCCAAGGCTGTAATACCAAGTACACGTCCACCTGAGGTACTTACGTCCTTACCGTTACGAATTGTACCGGCATGAAATATTATAGCATCTTCTCCTGGTTTTACAGCATTTTCCAGTCCACTTATGATCTTTGATGTTTCATAGTTACCGGGGTAGCCACCTGAAGCCATAACAACAACACATGCATGTCTATCGCTCCAAACTATATCCTGTTGATCCAGAGTGCCATCAATACATGAATCAATTATGTCGACCAGATCAGTTTCTAATAGCGGCAGGACAACCTGAGCTTCCGGATCTCCAAATCTGGCATTATATTCAATAACCTTCGGGCCATATTCTGTCAGCATCAGGCCGAAATATATTACCCCGTGAAAAGGAGCGCCCTCTGCTCTCATCGCATCAATCGTCGGCTGGAATATCTGCTCATGCATCAATCTCTGCTGTTCTTCTGTTAAATCAGCACCTGGAGCGATCGCGCCCATACCACCAGTATTTAATCCTTTGTCACCATCAAGTGCACGCTTATGATCACGCGATGATACCATCGACTTCACAGTCTTCCCATCGGCAAAAGCAAGAACTGTAAGCTCTGGACCGCGCAGAAACTCTTCAACAACTATCATTCTGCCGGCACTGCCGAAAACACCATCAGACATCATATCCTTGACTGCCTTTATCGCATCCTCTCTGGTTTCGGCGATGATAACACCTTTTCCCAGAGCCAGTCCATCGGCTTTGATCACGACTGGAAGATCACAGTTATTGATATAAGCAAGAGCTGCATCCATATCAGTAAATGTTTCGTATGCTGCAGTCGGAATATTATATTTTTTCATCAGATCCTTGGCAAAAGACTTGCTGGCCTCGAGTCTGGCAGCTGAAGCTCTTGGGCCAAACGCTCTAATACCAGCAGCTTCCAGGTAATCAACCATGCCCATAGCCAGCGGATCATCAGGAGCTACAAACACCAGATCGATATTCTCGCGAAGAGCAAAATCTTTTATAGCCTCCAGATCGGTGGCTTTTGCCGGGATATTCTCAGCAATTTCAACTGTACCACCATTACCAGGGGCACAATAGAGTTTACTCACTCTGCTGCTGCGGGCAAGTTTCCAGACGATAGCATGCTCGCGACCGCCGCCGCCTACTACTAGAATTTTCATTATCAGCAGTTAAGCTGTCTGCTTCTTGATAAACAGACAGCCTCTCCTTCCTAACAT
>JAAYFZ010000230.1 GCA_012727965.1 Clostridiaceae bacterium | reverse complement strand
TCCCGAAGGGTTCGGCGGCGGTCTCTACGCTGACGGTATGCTTCAGGTCAATCAGTGGATGGTCGGTGGTGTTGCAACCAACCCAAACAATAACACAACCTTCTCAGCTACATACTGGCCTGCAGAAGTTGAAAAAGCCAAGACCAAGACAACCAATGAATGGGGCGAGAGATTTGACGCTAAGAATCCTGTCGATTATCTAATCAAGAATGACATCATGACAGTTGTTCCTTTCGTTAACGTCAATCTGGTACCTGACGATACTGATACCGCTCTGATCAGAAGCAACTGCGGACCTCTGGTTGTTGACGCTTCATGGAAGATGGTATTCGCAAATGATCAGGCTGAGTTTGAGAAGATCTGGACAGATCTGAAGGAAGAGCTCGAAGGCTTCGACTGGGCTACTCTGGTTCAGTTCGATAAGGATAAATATCAGGCTCTGGTCGACGAAAGAGCAGCAGCTCTGGCTGGCTGATATTTGGACAGACATAGACATCTTGGCAAATTGACATAATTTGCAAATAAATAACGACATAAGTTATTGGGTAGTGGCATTTTTACCTTGCCTAACGCAAAGAGGGTGCTCTCGGGCACCCTCTTCCCAATTAACAGATAGAGAGGATCGTATGAATAAGATAGCTGCTTCACGCCTTCCAAATGGCGACCATTTCAAGTCCTGGGAGGTTTCTGAAACATACTCACATGAGCTTCATGTAGATATCAATAATCAGCATGCTGATGACAGTAACGATGGCACTTCTGAAAAACCGCTGGCATCAATTGGCGCGGCCGCTGCGATTGCAAAACCTGGCACACGCATACTGATTCATGAGGGTATTTATAGAGAATGTGTAAGACCGCTTAGAGGTGGAACAGCTCCTGACAATATGATCTCTTATGAGAATTATCAAAACGATGAAGTAATCATTAAGGCATCTGAGATTATAAGCAGCTTCTCGGTAAGTACTGATTGGCGCCTTAATTCTGATCCATTCGAAGAAGTTAGCAATGACACGAAAATTTGGGAACACAAATTGGATCCGGATATGTTTCGTGGCTATAATCCTTTTTGCGCAGTAAACATACTGCATGACAGGCTATTTATTGAATATGACAAAACAGATATGACCACATATCTGAATCGCAGAGGTATGATCTTCTGTGATGGTGAGCCTCTGATTCAGGTTCCCCTATATTATCAGATGGCAAAAACTCCAGGCTCTTATTGGGTCGAGGCAAACGGCCAGACGGTTCATTTCAGACTCATGGATGACTCGGACCCAAAAGATCACACCATAGAATTGACTTGTAGAGAGCAGTGCTTCGCACCTGCGACGCCATATCTCTCATATATAAAGGTAAAAGGCATCACCTGTGCACATGCTGCAACAGGGGCCCCGGTGCCTCAGCGTGGTGCACTCTCTCTTTATCGGGGACATCACTGGATTATTGAGGACTGCACAATAGACTGGTCAAACGGTGTTGGTATCGATATTGGCAATGAATGCTGGCATCATAAAATGGATGATGCTCAAATACTGGGCTTCGATATTATCAGGCGCTGCAAAATCTACAACGTAGGTGTTTGCGGTATCGCGGCGATGTTTGTTGAGAACATTCTGGTTGAAGATAATCTCATCGAAGGAACAGGCTGGCAGAAAATGGAACTCTCCTGGGAAGCAGCTGGTCTGAAAGCTCATTGTTGCCGCAATAGTCTTATCCGCCGCAATATTTTCCGTAAAACTATTCGCGCAGACCATCTGTGGCTGGATGTAGCAAATGAGAATAATCGAATAACATCGAATCTATTTCTTGATGGTATTGAGCAGCGGGAAGCTATATTCATCGAATGCAGCCGTGATGGTGTCAATCTGATCGATAACAATATTTTCTGGAATATTGAAGGGCGTTTCAATCCGGATGACCTCAAGGAATCAGCCGGATCAGCTGGCTGGTACAAGATGGAAGACCCCTGCATCGTAAATGGCTATGCGGTTTATGGCGAGGGAACTGATCATCTGAGAATTGCGCATAACCTGATCGGCAAATGCAGAAGTGCCGGCTATTTTTCAAAAGCAGTTCCTTTCCGACTTGAGCGGTCCGGACGCGGTGGCACATCTCGCGATGCTGAGATTTTCAACAATATCTTTTATGAATGCGGTGAGGCCGCTGCAAAATTCCCGACGAAGGATAATGAATCAGACGGCAATCTCTATCTAAATATGCCTGGAGGATATCTGCGGATAATGTATCCGGCCCCCGTAGTTTGTCTCGATCTCAAATCGTGGCAGGAATACTATGCTCAGGATATGAATTCGGCTGAAGGTGAGCTTCAGATTGAAGTTGATACCGAAAATTATCAGATGACGATCAAGTCTGCTCCTCAGAGGAATTTGCCGAAACGCTGGCAGAATAACTCAGCTAACTATGTCAGACAGATTGACGATATTACTGAGGTGGATTCATATAACCTCGTATCAAATGATTATTCAGGTGCTGAAAATATTGATGTTAAGAGAGTACCTGGACCATTTAATAAACTGCAAAATAATCTGACTCTAAATATCGATCCGAGAATACTGGACTAAGAAGTGGAGAAATATCATGAGCAAAACAAAAACATATAAATTATCAAAAGATAATGTGAAACCATTCAATAACAAGGCGGATTATTGTATCGGAACTGGTCGTATGGGTCTTGCGCTGCAACAGGAATACATGAAGCAGCTCGCTTTGGTTCAGAAGGAAATCGGCTTCAGTTATATACGCGGACATGGTCTGTTTGCAGATGATATTGGTATCTATCAAGAATACACAGATGAGAACGGCAACAAAATCGCGGAGTATAACTTCACCTATTTGGACCGCATCATGGATGGTTATCTCGAACTCGGGATAAGACCATTTCTTGAGCTGGGCTTCATGCCGGCCAAAATGGCATCAGGCACCCAGACTGTATTCTACTGGCGTGGCAATGTCACCCCGCCATCTAGCTATGAGGCCTGGGATCAAATGGTTCGTGCGACACTTGAGCATCTGATCGAACGATATGGCAGAGAAGAGGTTCTTACCTGGCCGATCGAGGTATGGAACGAGCCTAATCTACCTGGATTCTGGCAAAAGGCGGACATGAAGGAGTATTTCCGTTTGTTTGAAGAGTCCTTCAGAACGATAAAGGCTGTTGATTCAGATTTCAATGTTGGCGGCCCGGCTATCTGCGGTGTCGAAGATGAAAAATGGATCAGAGAATTTCTCGGCTTTTGCCGGGATAAAGAACTTAAGATAGATTTTGTATCACGTCATCATTATGTGTCGGAATTGCCGGAAGTTGATGGACATTATGCTTATGTCAAGCTGCATGGTCCGGACAGCTGTCTGGAAACGCTTGAGAATACGCGTTCGATTGTTGACAGCTTCGATGAGTATAAGGAGCTGGGCATACATATTACTGAGTTCAACACTTCATATGTTCCCAATGCTCCAGTTCACGATACAAATTATAACGCTGCCTACATTTCGCTCCTGCTCTCCCGCATGGGTGATATGAATGAGTCTTATTCATATTGGACCTTCGGAGATGTTTTCGAGGAATTCGGCGTGCCATTTACCCCCTTCCATGGTGGTTTCGGATTAGTGGCCAATCAGTGCATTCCCAAACCGACTTTCTGGACATTTAAGTTCTTTAAAAATCTGCAGGGAGATTGCCTGCATCGTGAATCGGATTCGATCGTTGTGGTTGATCAGAACGGCAAATATATCGGCGTAGCCTGGAATTTAAGTGATGATGAGCGTGAGCTTGATTTCGCAATTCCAGAAACAGACGGCAGATTCTGCCTGATCAGGAAAACTGTAGATGAGGTTACCTGCAATCCTCTGAAAACCTGGCATGATCTCGGCGAGCCAAGGCATCTGAATCAAGCTCAACTCGACCATTTACTTGCTTCATCATCGCCGCTGTTCGAATCGGAAACTATAAGTGCAGATTCAACAGGAATTAACATCAGTCTATCTATGAGAGCAAATGCAGTTATCTATTTCGAGCTGATGCCAGCAGAACTAAGCAGTGATCGAGGTTACTCTTACGAGCGCGTAAAGACAGACAGATGAAGTGATAATCAGTAAGTGTACGGCAGTGCATTATTTGTTAAATAGCTAATATTGGAGGAGCAAATGGAATTACAAACAGGGAATTACAAGATCCGATTTATATCGGGGGGCTACGAAGTTTTTAAGGATCAGGAACTTCTCTATTACAATCGTCGTCCGATGTATGCTTTTGTCAAGACGGCATTGTCAATTACAGAATTCTATGATGCTCCCTATGAAGAGGTTGCTGAGAGCGCTAATGGACTCATTGCTGAAGGGATTCTTCGGACACCGACAGGAACAGAACTGAAGTTCCATGACAGTTTTGTTATCGTATCAGGAGGATTGAGAGTAGACCGCAAGGTAAGTGTAATCAAGACCATTGATGATCTTGGTTTTGCCAGTAAAATATCTTTTGTACTTGCTCCTTCTGATGAAATTAGCGACTACGATTATTTTGCACCAGGAGCCTGGTATCGTCAGAATCAGTTTACAGCACCTCATGTTGTCGGAAATGATACTGATTGTGAGTATTTCTGGCAGTCGGAATTGAAGTTTGGGCTGCCTCTTTTTTCAGCGCAACATAGAGCATCAGGTGAAGCGATATCATTATCCCGCTGGGCTGCAGATGTTGTTATGAGAGATACTTCGATCGTTGCCTCTGAACACCATGTGGATCGCTTAATCAATACAGGTGCTCTTGGAATCAGCAAGCCTGAGCCTAAGACACTCAATTATCTGTATTATGGCTATCCGCTGCGCAAGCAGATCGAGACTAAACGTGATGGACTGATGATCGATTATGTCTATCCTTGTACAGATGGTGAACTACCGCGCAAGGGCATAGTCTACAACATCGATTATATGATGCGGACAAAAACCTTCTCGCGCGTTTATCACCCCATGGAAATTGGTTTTATACAAACATACTCTGTGCTAGTTGCTCTGGGTAAATACCAGAACTACTATGACATGATGCTGGATGCATGGCGTGAGACTTATGATCGTCTGCGTGCTCCTCTGTTCAAGGTTGATAATAAACAACATTATTTCAATTGTATGCAGCTACTGACAAAAGCGACCAGGAAATACGGAAATGCGATTGGTCTGCCTTTTGCCTGCCAGCTGCCGGATTTTGATATCTCAAGTGTTTCCTTCCAGTTCGGATTCGTCGGTCAGCAGCCTGGAATTGGCTATAATCTGATCTGCTATGGGGACCGAGAAGGGCAGCAGGAGTCTTCGGACAAGGGTCGGCAGATAATTGATTTTTGGGTCAAAACGGCCATGACTGAGAGCGGAGCGCCAAATGTCTGTTATAACCCGACTATCGAATCATTTGAACCATATCCTCTGTGGACGAGAATGATTGCGGATGGACTAGAGGCTATCTTAGATGCCTATGTCTTCACCAAGAAGAAAAATGAAGATCATCCTGAGTGGCTTGAATTCTGTAAACAAGCAGCAAACTGGCTGTTGACAGTTCAAAATGACGATGGCAGTTTTTATCGGGCTTACAATCAGGACAATTCTATGCGCATGGATTCAAAAGCAAACACGACCAGTGTAATTCGTTTCCTGATTCAGTTCTATCTGGTCACTCGAATCGAAGAGTATAAAGCTGCTGCGCTTCGTGCTGGCACATGGTGCTATGAGAATGTTTACTTAAATATGGAGTATAGAGGCTCAACCTGCGACAACCTGGATATTATCGACAATGAGTCTGGTATCTATGCAATGTACGCATTTCAAGCACTTTATGACCTGACCTCTGAAGATAAGTGGCTGGAAGCGCTTAAGGCAGCGGCTGACTTCACAGAGACCTGGACTTATTCCTGGGATTTCCCGATCAGGACTATGCTGCCGAAACATCCCTTCAATACGAATGGTATCAGTGGACAGAGTATTATCACGATCGGCAGTGGAGCCGGAGATGTCTACATGGCAGCTGTTTCGTTTAACTACTATCGCTTGTATCTGATTACCGGCGATGAGCATTATCGTGATTTCGCCGAATTCATCCATTGCAATACCAGACAATCCAATGATGTCGATGGTAGTGTCGGCTATATTATGACCGGCCTCGGTCATGAGGCGGCTAATTTTTCCAACCAGACATTGCAGAGTCATTATCATTGGCTCCCGTGGTGCACTTATGTTGAGATCGATCCAACAGCTCGTCTGGAGGCGGCTTTTGGTGTGTATGACATAGCTGAGGCAGAGCTTCTGCCAATGCAGGCAAGAATAGACAGCAACAGGATATATGATCATTATGCGGATTTTAGCAACTGACATGTGATCGATACAGCAGAAAGGTATGGTACCGATATGAAAGCACTTGGAGTTAATCCTTACTTGCCATCATGGGAATATATTCCAGACGGTGAGCCTTATGTGTTCGGCGACAGGGTCTATATATACGGTTCGCATGATCGTTTTAACAGCTACGTTTACTGTTTGAATGATTATGTGTGCTGGTCCGCTCCAGTTGATGATCTTGGCAACTGGCGTTATGAGGGAGTAATTTTCAGAAGAACAGATGAACCGGAAAACACTGACGGCAGCGCTTGTCTATTCGCGCCGGATGTTGCCCAGGGTCCTGATGGCAGATACTATCTCTATTATGTTCTCAATTCACTATCTGTAGTTTCTGTTGCTGTTTGTGATACGCCTGCCGGCAAGTATGAATTTTATGGCTATGTTCATTATGAGGATGGTCAGAGACTTGGTGAGAAAAAAGGTGATGAGCCACAGTTTGACCCAGGGGTTCTTGTTGAGAACGACCAGGTCTATCTGTACACTGGTTTCTGCGGAATAGGCGATAAGAACCGAAGCGGTGCTATGGCGACTGTTCTTGATTCTGATATGATTACGATAAAACAAGCACCTGTCTTCATCGTTCCAAGTGAGCCATACAGCAATGGCAGTGGTTTCGAAGGGCATGAGTTTTTCGAAGCTCCGTCCATTCGGAAAAAAGGAGACACATACTATTTCGTCTATTCTTCGATCCAAATGCATGAGCTCTGCTATGCAACCAGCACGGATCCAATACATGGGTTTAAATATGGCGGTGTCATCATCAGTAATAATGATTTGGGTATAGATTCATATAAACCTGCAGATCTGCCTATGAACTACGGTGGCAATAATCATGGCAGTATAATTGAGATTGCAGGTGAGTGGTATATCTTCTATCACAGGCATACCAATGGTACTAATTACAGCAGACAGGTTTGTGCCGAGAAAATAGAAATACTTGCAGACAATTCGATTCCACAGGTAGAGCTAACATCATGTGGTCTCAATGGTGGTCCTCTGCCCGGCAAGGGTACTTATGAAACATATATAGCCTGCAATTTGTTCTGCAGTCATACTAATCCTTATACAGGCAGCATGGGTGACAACGGACTGTGGATGAACTCAGAATTTCCGAAAATCACTCAAGATGGCAGAGATGGTGATGAAGAGCCTGGGTATATTCTAAATATGACAGAATCTGCCACTGCTGGATTTAAGTATTTTGATTGCCGGGATATTGAGAAGATAACCATCAGGGTCAGAGGATACTGCTCCGGTGTTTTCGAAGTCAAATCGAGTTGGGATGGCGAGAAGCTTGGCGTGATACCTATAGGCTTCAGTAGTGAGTGGAAAGAGTATACTGGTTCAGTCGAAATACCTGATGGTGTTTGTTCATTGTATTTCACCTATAGAGGCTTCGGCAGTGCGGCTTTTGCTTCTTTCACACTCGCTTGATATCATGATTTCAGGTGAATAACTAAATCTGATCGGTGATATTGAAATAAAAAAATATAGTAATTCTGGAGTTAATAATGAGTAATCTATGGTATCAGGAACCGGCTTCGTCCTGGGAACAGGCGCTGCCGATTGGTAATGGCCG
>JAAYFZ010000229.1 GCA_012727965.1 Clostridiaceae bacterium | reverse complement strand
GTTCCCATCCCGAACACAGCAGTTAAGCTCTTTTGTGCCGACAATACTTGGCTGGTAACGGCCCGGGAAGATAGGTCTCCGCCGGATTCATCAGGACCACAGGGTAATTACCTGTGGTCCTGTTTTTTTTACCAATATTGTATATGTATCTTTCAACGTTTTCGGTCCAGAGGCAAGACTATTTTCATATGTCATGTTATAATATGGTCGTTGTTGTGTTAACGGCAAAAAGAGTGTGAGGTATGCGACGTGTCTGCAAAAATATTGATAGTTGATGATGAACATAATATCGTAGATATACTCAAGGCTAACCTTGAGCGTGAAGGCTATCAGACCCTCACTGCCTATGATGGAGCGCAGGCTCTGGACATGGGACTAACACAGAAACCTGACCTGATTCTTTTGGATTGTATGCTTCCAAAACTGGACGGTTTTGATGTTTGTCGTAAGCTGCGTCAGCAGACTAATGTCCCTATCCTTATGTTGACCGCGAAGAGTGAAGAGATAGACAAAGTATTAGGACTTGAACTTGGAGCTGATGACTACATCACCAAGCCTTTCAGCGTAAGAGAAGTACTTGCCAGAGTCAAGGCACAGCTAAGACGTATGAGCCTTTCTGAGGCTGAGATGGCTGATCATCCGAAGGTCTTGCAATTTGGTGATCTGGTAATCGATCTTGAAGCATATCATGTTAAGCGTGGAGAAACAGATATTGAATTGACTCTTCGTGAGTTTGAACTTGTCCGTTTTTTAGCACAGAATGCCGGTCAGGTATTCTCGCGTGAGGCACTGCTTGAAAAAGTTTGGGGATATGAGTATTTTGGTGATGTGCGTACCGTTGACGTGACTGTAAGGAGAACAAGAGAGAAGCTTGAGCCTGATCAGACACAGTACAGGTATATACTAACAAAAAGAGGAGTCGGCTATTATTTTGATAAGCATGCAGCCGACAGCTGATAAAAAATTATGCAAATAGGCTTAGAATATAGTTCAGCAAACGTTCCTGTTGATGCAGGCAGCTTGCTGAGTTGGATAAATAACAATTCGATTGCGACAGCAGTTATAGCTGCTGTTTTTACTGCGTTTATTAGTATGCTGCTCTGCAGCTTCATGCACAGAAGGATTCGCGCTCATAAAGAGGCAGAGATGTCCGATGTGATTACTCAATTCATAGAAGAGAGAAACAAGTCAGAGGTTATACTTTCTGATCTTGATATAGGTGTTCTTGGTTATAGCAGTGACGGCGTACTGATCAATCATAATCCTGCTGCCAGAAAAATGCTGTCTAATGAAGCACCGCCAGAAAAACTGGTAGATTTTCTTGAGAAATATGGTACTGATAATGGTATACAGGCTTCAATTCTACTCGGAAATGATAGTGTAACCGGAAATCTTCAGCTACAGGACAAAATCATTCGCATCAGGCTCAAAGAGAGTCGTTTCGATGAAGGTCGCAGAGCTGGAACAATTGTAGTTATCCAGGACATTTCTGATCAAGAGCGTGAGGAACGCCAACGCAAGGAATTTGTTGCTAATGTTTCTCATGAGCTGAAAACGCCTCTTACTACGATAAAAACCTATTCGGAATCACTACTGGACTGGGGCCTTGAGGAAAAAAACGCTGACAGTATACGTAAAGATATTTGGCGAATACATGATGATTCCATAAGAATGGGCAGATTGGTCGAGGATCTTCTGCTGCTGTCGAGCATTGACAGCCGCGGCATCAGAATTAGAATGGAGCAGCTGGATATTGTCAGCCTGATTCGTCAAAATGTTGACAGAATGCAGCTACAGGCTCAGGAAAAGGATATAGAGCTTAGTTGCATGACTGTTTCACAGATTCCGCCGGTTTTTGTAGATCGTACAGCAATTGAAAGAGTCATCACAAATCTGCTATCAAACGCAATAAAATATACAGACCGTTCAGGTGTAATCAAGGTTTTTATCGGTATGCTAGTAGATGATATATATGTAAAAGTCACAGATACCGGATTTGGTATAGAAGAAGAGCATTTACCGCATATCTTCAATCGATTCTATCGCGTTGATATGACAGGCTCACGCATGTATGGCGGTACAGGCCTTGGACTTTCTATTGCAAAAGAACTGGCAGAACTACATCACGGCAAGGTCCAGGTTCAGAGCATTCTGGGAAAAGGCACCGAGTTCACAGTGATGATCCCATCCGCGAGGAAAATATTCAGTGACACTATAGAAGCACTGCTGGGCGGGCATCCCGTCTTGCAGGATATTCTATATATAAAGGCTTCAGATGAGCTTGCTGTGATTGCCATGGACCATGGCTTGATCAATAGTTCAATTTCGGAGCTTGACGACGATGGCTTGACTGAACTGTTAAAATTAATAAACAATTCTGATGAAAGCGAGAAAGAGAAGAGTACGACTAACAAAGAGAGTGCTGCCTTCTCAGTAAGTAAGACTTAATGAAAACTAGTACTGCGATAAAATCAGTTCAAGTAACAGATAAAAAAATCGGTGAAGGCGTTTTGAAGGTACATCATCCTTTTATGTCATTAACTGATCTTAGCGATGAAGGGGGGAATTCCATGGCCAGCTATATAGTTCGCGGAGGCAATCGTCTTGCGGGGGATGTAACAGTAAGTGGTTCCAAGAATGCGGCACTGGGCATTCTATCTGCTGCCATGCTTCTTGATGGTGCCTGCAAAATTGAAAATGTTCCTGATGTAGCGGACATAAACGTAATGATTGAGATCTGCAAGGATCTCGGCGCTAAGATCAAACGAGATAATGAAGGTACATTATTAATTGATCCAACTTCGATCAATACACATGAGGCTATCGAGGACAAAGTCCGCAGTATTCGCGGATCATATTATTTGCTCGGTGCTTTGCTGGCACGATTTGGCAAAGCAAGTCTCTACATGCCGGGTGGATGTAATTTCGGAACCAGACCTGTCGATCAGCATATGAAGGGTTTCGAAGCTCTTGGTGCTGAGGTTTCACTTGAACATGGCATTATTCATGTAGAGGCCGACAAGCTGTTAGGTGAGCATATTTTCCTGGATGTCGTCAGTGTAGGTGCTACGATCAATATAATGATCGCAGCTGTTAAGGCAGAGGGTACGACTGTAATTGAAAATGCAGCTCGTGAACCTCATATAGTTGATGTTGCCAACTTCCTGAATACAATGGGAGCAAATGTCAGAGGTGCTGGTACAGATGTCATTCGTATCACTGGTACGCCTGTAATGCCGGCTGGAAGCTCATATTCGATCATACCTGATCAAATTGAGGCAGGTACATATATGATGATGGCTGCATTAACGCATGGTGACATAACTGTTAGGAATCTTATCCCCAAGCATATGGAACCTCTCTCTGCCAAACTAGAAGAGATGGGCGCTCATGTAGAAAGCGGCGATGACAGTATCAGAGTCTGGCTGGACGAGAATGAGCATCTTAAGCCTGCAAGCTTTAAAACAATGCCTTATCCCGGTTTCCCGACAGATCTCCAGCCACAGGCAACTGTTTTACTCTGCCTGGCTGAGGGATCAAGCAAGATGATGGAAAATGTTTGGGACAACCGTTTCCAATATGTTGATGATCTTAAAATGATGGGTGCTGATATCATGGCGTCAGGTAAACTGGCTGTCATTCAGGGCGGTAACCCGTTAACAGGCGCCAAGGTGACTGCCAGAGACTTAAGAGCAGGTGCTGCTATGGTTATGGCTGGACTGGCTGCAGAGGGCGTAACAGAAATCGTTGAGATCAATAAGATCGAGCGCGGTTATGAGCGTTTTGTTAATAAGCTTCAGAGTCTGGGAGCTGATATAAGCAGACTAGATCGCTGATGTCCGCGCGTATATGTTCACTAAGAAGCGGTAGCAGCGGCAATGCTGTATTTGTCGAGAGCGGCGATACGGCGCTGTTGGTAGATGCCGGCGTCAACGGCATAACTGTCGCCAGAGCACTTTCTGATCTGGATTTTGATCCATGTCGTCTGAGCGGCATGTTGATCACTCATGAACATTCTGACCATATTTCAGGTGTTGGTGTACTGGCTAGACGCTATCGTCTGCCGATCTATGTCAACATGGAAACATATCTGGCAATGTATGATCAAATCGGCAAGATCGATCCTGATCTGGTTAACATAATTGTTCCGGAACAGGAATATGTACTTGGTGATCTTGCTTTCAGTTGTTTTGATATTTCTCATGATACGGTCAGGCCTGTAGGCTTCAGAATAAAAACAGACTCTGGCGATGTCTCAGTCTGCACTGATACGGGTATTGTAACTGATCAGCTGCTGGCATCTCTGGATGGCAGCAAAGCAATATTTATTGAGGCTAATTATGATGATGATATGCTGCAGACAGGCAGCTACCCATACTTTCTTAAGCGACGGATCAGTGGTGAGCGCGGTCATTTATCCAATAGTGATAGTGCTGAAGTAATTCGCCGCCTGATACATTCAGGTACTGAGCATTTCGTTCTTTCACATCTAAGCAAGGATAACAATATGCCGGAATTAGCGACTCTGACTGTACGTCAGCACTTACAGCAGGATGGCATCAGTTATGATAAGGATGCTGCAATCAGCGTAGCGGCCAGATATAGCACAAGTATGCCGATCTGTCTGGCTTAAATTTCGCGATGTTACTGATTACAGAGCCTGCCATAAGCAACAGGAGAGAGCAATGCGTATCAGAATAGTTGCCCCTGGCAAAATCAAGGATAAATGGTTGCGTGCCGGTATAGATGAGTATGTAAAAAGGCTGTCACGCTATTGCCAGACAGATATTCAAGAGCTCGATGATGTGCCCGACAGCTGGCCCGAAGAGAAAGCCCTTCAGGAAGAAGGCCGCCGTATTTTATCCAGGATCAAAGCACAGGATTTCTGTGTAGTACTGGATCTTCATGGCCAAATGCTCGATTCGCTCGACTTTTCCCAGAATATAGCTGAATGGTTTAGCGCTGGCGGCAGTGAGATCGTCTTCGTTATTGGTGGTTCGAACGGCTTAGCTCCTGATGTTCTGGCTAGAGCACAGTTTAGACTATGCCTCTCAAAAATGACTTTTACCCATCAGATGACCAGATTGCTATTAGTTGAACAGGTTTACAGGGCTTTTCGAATTCAGCGAAATGAGCCGTATCATAAGTAAGATCGCGGACTGTGATTATTTCGTTTAGCAATAGCTGATAAAATTATCAAGTATTTGTCTGCCATAATCAGATAGAATCGATTCAGGATGAAACTGCAGTCCATAAACCGGTAGTGTTTTATGCTTGATTGCCATGATCTGGCCGTCATCTGTACTGGTGGCAATAATCTTAAGACAGTCAGGGAGACTGTCTCGGTCGACCGTAAGTGAATGATAACGGCCGGCTTTTATTTTGCGCGGAATTCCGGTGAAAACTCCATCGTTTGTATAGAGTTCTAGTTCAGAGCTCTTGCCATGCATGGGTCTTGGTGCTTCTACTATTTTGCCGCCGAAGCTCTCGGCGATGCCCTGATGGCCAAGACAGATCCCCAGAATAGGTATCTTGTCGTGGAAGCTGCGGATGATCTGCGGCATCATGCCGGCCTGTGCCGGATAGCCAGGTCCAGGCGATAATATAATCTGATCCGGTGCCAATTCACTGATTTTTGCGATGCTGACCATATCATTTCTCAGGACTTGAATATCAGGGTGCTTCTCACCAATCATCTGATAAACGTTATAGGTAAAAGAATCGTAATTATCGATAAGTAGTATCATAGGAAATTACCTGCCTGTTCAATGGCCGCGATCATGGCCGCGGCTTTGTTTACGCATTCATCGTATTCGGCCTCTGGCCTGGAGTCAGCGACGATGCCGGCACCGGCCTGAATATGGAGACGGCCATTCATAATGAGCGCGGTTCTGATCGTGATGCAAGTATTCATGGAACCATCGAAGCTAAGATAGCCCGCAGCGCCTCCATAGGGTCCGCGTCTGACCGTTTCAAGCTCGTCGATGATCTCCATAGCTCTGATTTTGGGAGCGCCTGAGAGTGTACCGGCAGGCAGCAGGGCGCAAAGGACGTCAATAGCAGATTTATCGGCGGCAAGTCTTCCTTCGACTTTGCTGACGATATGCATGACATGTGAAAATAGTTCGACATTAGCATATTCTGTTACCTTCACGATGCCGAAGCTGCAGATCCGGCCGATATCATTTCTTGCCAGATCGGTTAGCATAGCATGCTCTGACATTTCCTTGGCATCTGCCAGAAGCTCAGCCGCGAGCATATTGTCTTCCTGCTCGGTAGTGCCTCTTTTTCTGGTCCCGGCTATAGGAGAGGTTTCAACAAGTCCATTATTTAGGCGGACCAGCATTTCGGGAGAAGCGCCAGCAAGACACGCATTATCAAGCTGCAAGAAGAACAAATATGGAGAAGGACTTACATTTCGCAGTGAGCGATAGATCTCGAAGGCGTCACCAGTGCAAGCCGTGCTGAAGCGCTGTGACAAGACTACCTGGAAGATATCGCCGGCATTGATATATTTTTTAGCCTGTTCGACGATTGTCATGTATTCTTCACGATTCATATTTGAACTGAAACCATCGATATCGACATTGATACTTTCAGAAGTTGTCGGACCAGGTGAAGAAGAGATCAGTTGTCTCATTGCCGCCAGTGAAGAGACTGCTTCATCATATTTAGCTGATATTTGCGCGTTGCTGCTATTATCAGCTATCAGTACATTACAGATAAATGTCATCTCATGTCGAAGATGATCGTAGACAACTACCTGACGCGGTGCTATTAAATCACAGTCAGGAAGATTTGTTTCGTCCAGATTATTGTCTGGGATATTTTCGATATACCGTACAAAATCATAAGCAAAATATCCAGTAAGGCCACAGCGATAGCTGTCAGTTGACAGCTCTAAAGGTAATTTGAAATCCTCGAGCAGCTTACTGATAGCTGTGATTGGATCGCTTGCATAATCATTCGAATGATCAATACCATCTATCATGACTTCAATGTGATTGCTTCTGGCGCTGAATTTGATCAGTGGGTCTCTGCCGATGATTGAGTACCTGGCTTGTTTTTCACTTCCTTCAGCACTCTCGAGCAGAAAACAGGGGCTGGTAAGACGAAGACGTTGAAAAATCGATATAGGTGTAATCGTGTCAGATTTATGAGTTATGACTACAGGTATCAAGCGATGTTTATCGGCATAAGAATAAAAAGCTTGTCTGTCCGGTTTTACTTTTATATCTCTTACGGTGGTTTGGTTATTGTTGACTTTTGCCGGTATATTCATTGTCTGCAACCTCCTCTGAAACTTCTTATTGATCTGACATATCTGCAAAAATCGATGATTTTCTGCTGGTCCTTCACTCCATCTGTCTCAACACCACTGCTGCAGTCAACTCCGTCTGGTCTGATAAGCTCGATAGCCTCACCGACATTTTCTACATTTATGCCTCCAGCCAGAATTAATCTGCCTGCTGGCAGGCTCTTGCTGGCTTCAGACCAGTTGAATGGCTTGCCTGTACCGCCGCTTTGATTTCCAAGCTTGCTGTCAAGCAGCCAGGCATCAGGTTGCCAAGCGTCATTTATCTCTGTACCTGCAGTATAAGAGGAAGCCTCTGTTATCACATCTTCAGTCATAACGGCAAAAGAATAGCTCTTCCATATTTCTATTTCTGATGGCAGAAGCATGCGCAGTATTTGGATATAGACTGCAGGTTCCTTTCCATGTAGCTGAACGATCCTGATGCCGGTTTTTTCTACCGCTTCAAGAATCAGTGAAGGTTCGGCATCTACGAATACACCGACTGGCCTTATGCTGTCAGGCAGTTTTCTAATGAGAAAGCCAGCCTGAAGAATGCTTAGCCGGCGGCGGCTAGGTGCGAAGACGAAGCCCGCCTGGTCAGCTTCTGCGGCACTTACAGCTTCCACATCCTGCTCGCGGGTCAAACCGCAAATCTTGATCGTCAGTGCAGAGGAATCTACATATTGTGTGCTATTCAGGTCTCTTCTAATCATAGTCTTATCCCGGCAGCTGACTGTATAGCTGAGTGATCGTATCATAAACACCAGTTGCCGGTCCGAATGCCCGCATAAGAGCTTCGCCTATAAGTACGGCATGCGCGCCAGCTCGATAAATTCGAGCCATATCCTGAGCATCTTTGATACCGCTTTCTGATACTATCGTGCGACCGGCTGGAATGATTCCTGCCAACCTCTCGGTTACAGCAAGATCAACATGAAAGGTATGCAAATCACGATTATTTATGCCGATAATTACAGCTCCACTGTCCAGTGCAATCATAAGTTCACTCAGGTCATGTACCTCAACCAAAGCCTGCATACCAAGATCATTTGTTAGGCTTAGTAGTTCGCGAAGTTTATCGGTCTGCAGTGCCGCACAGATCAGTAGTACAGCCGAAGCGCCAAGAATTCTTGCCTCAAATATTTGATAAGGATCAATGATAAAATCCTTGCGCAGCAGCGGTAATGCTACTGTAGAAGCTACTGCTTGTAAATATTTGTCGCTGCCTTGGAAATAGTCTTCCTCTGTCAGTACGGAGATCGCGCTAACTCCAGCAGCCTGATATGCTCTGGCCTGGCCTACTGGATCAAAATTGGACTGTATAATCCCCCGTGATGGCGAAGCTTTTTTGATCTCACCGATTAAGGACAGGCTTTTATCACTCCTAAGAGATTTTGCCAGATTCTGTGGCTTATCGCAGCGAGCCGAAGCTTTGCGCGACAATTCATCGATAGATATGATAGCCTGATGTTCGGCTATTCTTCTTGTTTTGCCGGCTATGATCTGATCTAGAATCGTTCCTGTTGTTGTTACGCCATTCATGCTCAGGCCTCCTTGCATGCCATATGTCTGAAGCCGCGTAGCTGGTCGATCTTATTGAGAACGAGACCGTGATCGATTACCTCTTCAGCCATTTTTAGTGCGTCTCTGATGCTAGATGATGCTTGCCCGATAAAGATCGAAGCAGCTGCGTTCAGAAGAATCATATCCCTGGCTGCACCCTTTTTACCTTCGAATATTTCCAAAACAGCTTTTCTGTTTTCCTCAGGGGTACCGCCTCTAACTTCACTGAGACTAGCG
The DNA here is from genome assembly GCA_012727965.1 of Clostridiaceae bacterium. Taxonomy (GTDB): domain Bacteria; phylum Bacillota; class Clostridia; order Saccharofermentanales; family UBA5734; genus JAAYFZ01. The sequence goes on along the minus strand of JAAYFZ010000229.1, from coordinate 2,943 downwards.
CGTTTCATACCGAAATCCTCTGGCTTGATGCTGTAGCTGCTGATTTGTCCGTTTTTAATTTCAAAAACTGCTGTCTCGCCGCTGATCGTGATTTCATCGCTGTGATCACTGCCATGTACGACCAGAGCGTGTTTGATTTCAAGATTGCGCAGCGTAGCTGCAGCAAAGGGCATAACCTGGCTGCTGTAAACCCCCAGGACTTGTCCTGCTGCTCCTGCCGGATTTGTCAGAGGACCAAGCATATTGAAAATTGTTCTGATGCCCAGATGTCTGCGGACCGGAGCCGCATAACGCATGGCAGGATGGAATACCGGAGCAAACATAAAGCCGAAACCAAGCTGTTCTATACAAACCTCCACTTCACCTGGATCAAGACTGAGATCGAAGCCGAGAGCCTCGAAGAAGTCTGCACTGCCACAGCTGCTTGATACAGAACGATTGCCATGCTTGGCAACGATGGCGCCTGCTGCAGATGCGACCAGAGCCGCTGCAGAAGATATGTTGAGTGTTCCGGTTTTGTCCCCGCCGGTACCTACAGGATCAACACAGAAAGGAACCTTCGGCTTAATCCGAATTGCTGCTTCTGACAATGCTCTTACACCGCCCGTCAGTTCATCTGCTGTCTCACCCTTTACCCTGAGACCGGTGATGAAGGCAGCAATTTCCATCTCGCTGGCCTGGCCTGTCATGATCTGACTGATCGCGTCATGACTCTGTTTCTCGCTGAGATCCTCTCCCTGGCTGATTCTGCTGATTGCTTCCTTGATCATAGTGTTTTCTCCTCCCATACAAAAACCGCCGGTTCTGTCGGAACCGGCGGCCATCTGATCAGAGAAAACAAAAAAGCCCCTGTCCCGAAAGGGACAGAAGCTATGCGCATCTGCGGTACCACCCTGATTGGCCTTCATACATAGAAGACCCTCTCAAATCATGCACTAACATACATGTCCGCAGGATAACGGGCCGGATTCCCGTCGGTGCCTACTTGCTGTTCGCGTTCGGACCGCCCTCGTAAAGCCATTCATTGTAGTGTATCATGCTGCATTCACACCATCGGCAGCTCTCTGTGATGATCCGATCCACAATTACTCGTTTTACTCATCAGTTTGGCGATTCAGTTTTTTTTATAATAAGCGCATATTGTTTTGTCTGTCAAGATAAATATTTGCCTCAGACTGCAAAATATATTCTTTTTTAGAGTCTTAAACATAGTTTATCCAGACGTTATCCACATCTGTAAGACCTGAATGATTGTTCCTTTTTCTTCTGTCATGTTAAGTCAATCTGTTTGATTTCAATTGTTTTCGGACCTGTTGCTTTGTTTCACAGAATCCAGAACGTATTTTTGTTCTTGTGATCAAAACGTGGCATATCAAGGGTGGTCTGCTTTATTTTCGCCAGGTAAGCTGTGAAACAAAACAAAGAGTTATACACATAGTTATCCACACTATCCACAATTTGGGTGACAAAGATATCCACATAGCATATGCAGTAATGATCAAACCAACGGGAGCCTGGTCTATTATTGCGGCAGGTTTTCTGTTATAATATTAAGCCGTGGAATCATTCATTAGAAGGTGCAGCAAATGCTGTGTCATCTGGTCAATATAAGGTAACTGACAGCGGTAAACGGGGCTCGAGACAGGCTCCGACATATTCGTACGCCCTTGTCAGAAATTTCGTGTCACTCTGGCATGGAATAATTCTCACTCATCCGGAGGAGTAATTGATGAATATTTGTGCAGTAGTCATGGCTGCCGGCGAAGGCAGATTAATGAAAACAAAACATGCTAAGGTGGCACATAAGCTGGCTGGCAGACCTATGATCAGCTGGGTCAAAGATGCACTCGGTCAGGCAGGTGCGGATGATCAGGTTTATATCGTCGGACACAAACAGGAAGAGGTACGTTCTATCCTGGGCGAGGATGTCGCATTTGTCATGCAGGAGCATCAGCTTGGTACAGGTCATGCTGTTATGCAGGCATCTCATTTTCTTGAAGGCAGAAGAGGCTGCACTATCGTAATTAATGGCGATATGCCATTGATTACAGCGGATACTCTTATCAGAATGCTCGAACGTTTCGAACAGGGCAAATACGCTGCTGTGGTCTTGACCTCTGAGGTTGCAGAGCCCGAAGGTTATGGTCGTATAATTCGTGATGACAACAGAAATATCCAGGCTATTGTCGAGCAGCGGGATGCTTCTGATGAACAGAAGGCAGTCCATGAGGTCAATGCCGGTCTCTATTGCTTCGACACAGCGCTGCTGCTGTCAGCCCTGGGCAGAGTCGGCAGCAGAAATAAGCATCAGGAATACTATCTGACAGATACGATTGAAATTCTGATAAAAGACGGGCATAGAGTATCTGCCTGTATGACTGATTTTTCTGAAATTATGGGTGTTAAGGACAGAATTCAGCTGCAGCAGGCTGCTGCAATGCTAAATCGCAGAATTGTTGAGGGACATATGCGTGAAGGCGTTACTGTGCTTGATCCTGATAGCACTTGGATCGATGATGCGGCTGTGATTGGTATGGACACGATGATCATGCCTGGCTGTTCGATTCGTGGCAATACAGTAATCGGCGAAGATGCTGTAATTGGTCCCGATACTCATCTGACGGACATGAAGATCGGTGACAAGGTTCAACTTGACCATGTTACTGCCCGTGATGCTGAGATAGAAGAGGGGACAATTGCCGGACCTTATGTGCAAATAAGACCTGGGTCTCTGATTGGACCTTACTGCAAGCTGGGTAATTTCGTCGAGATCAAGAACTCTACGATCGGTGCTTACAGTCAGCTTGTTCATCAGACTTATGTCGGGGACGCTGATGTTGGAGAGAATGTCAATTTTGGCTGCGGTTGCAGTACAGCTAACTATGATGGCCTCAACAAGTCAAGGACAAATATCGGCAGTCATGCTTTTATCGGCAGCAATAG
>JAAYFZ010000228.1 GCA_012727965.1 Clostridiaceae bacterium | reverse complement strand
CGTTCATTCCAAAGAGGCTCAAAAATAGCGTTTTGACGGCGCAGCATTGTGATGTTTTGAATCATTTCCTTGGCAAGATAGTGATCGATGCGGAAGATGTTGCTCTCAGGAATAATTCCAGTAATCGATCTGTTGAGCTCTGTAGCGCTGTCCAGATCCTTGCCGAAGGGTTTTTCAATAACCAGGCGCTGCCAATGATCTTCTGAAGCAGATTTACCTAGTGCAGCAATCTTGATCAAACCAGCCTGATCAAGATTGCTTACAATTGGACCGAAATGATCAGGTGCAACGGCAAGGTAGAAGAGATCGCTGACAGCGTACTGTCCAGCAGCTCTGCCCTCCTTGATTTTCTTTGCCAACCCCGTATAGCAATCACTATCTTGAAAATCTATCTGTAAATACTCAATTCTGTTTTCAAGTGTATTCCAGCATTCATCTCGAAAATGTCTGCTTGCATATTTGGCAACTGAATCCTTTATCTCCTTGCGGAAACTCTCTGTTGACTTATCGCGTCTGCCAATTGCAAGAACAGCGAAATCATCGGGCAGGAAACCTTGAAAATGAAGCTGATACAGTGCCGGCATCAGCTTGCGGTGAGTCAGATCTCCCGTGGCACCAAATATAGTCATCAGACAACCTGGAATTTTCATGTTGATGTCCTCCTGTTCTCATCCATTATATTAAGCCGAATTTGTCAGTACAAGGCCAAATGTAACAGACTTGCAATCATCTGTAAGGCTTATTTAATTTGACTGTGTGATGATGCAATGTTATAAGCGTTAGTAGACAGCCTGCAGGGGGATACAAAATGCCAGATAAAAATCTCACTCATAAGCGCAAAATTAATCTTCATCAGAACGCTGACCAGCTAGATCCGCTAACAGGACTTGCCAGTCGCCCGATGCTGATGCAGAGGCTCAGACAGTTTAATGATGAAACATTGTTTCCATTGACCATCGCACTTGCTGATGCTAATGGCTTCAAGCAGCTAAATGATGCCTTCGGTTATGAATACGGCGATCTATTACTCTGTCAGGCAGCAGAGATTATCAAATCGCAATGCCGGCTGAATGATTTAGCAGCGAGAAGCGGAGGCGATGAGTTCGCGATCATAATGACATCAACAGACAGAATAGGCGCCGAGAATAGGATTACTCTTTTGCAGCAGCTGCTAGCCGCGGCCGAATACCAGGCCGCTGGTCTTTCTTTCTGTTTCGGTAGGGCAACGGCAGATCTTCATGACTCTGAAGCAAATATTGTCAGACTGCTCAAGCAGGCAGAGGATGATCTCTATCATCAGAAAATTCTTGAGAGTCCGGGAATCAGAGGACGCAAGATACACACAATCGTTCAGACGCTAAATGAAACACATCCGCGTGAAGAAAAACACTCAAGACGTGTTGGCTGGCTCTGTGAGCAACTTGGCAGAGCCGCGGGACTCGGCGAGAGTCAGGCACGAGAACTCAGAGCGGCCGGTATGATGCATGATATTGGCAAAATAGCGATCAGTGATACAGTCCTCGACAAATGCGGACCCCTAAATACATCGGAGAAAGAACGCATCAAGCGTCATCCTGAAATCGGCTATAGAATACTGGGAACAGTCTATGGTGCCGGTTGTTTAGCTGAGAGTGTTCTCAGTCATCATGAGCGTTGGGACGGCGGCGGCTATCCGCGCCAGCTGTCTGGTGAATCTATTCCTTTGGGCGCTAGAATCGTCGCGATAGCAGACAGCTACGACGCTATAACAAGTGATCGTCCCTATCGCAAAGCAGCATCTCCTGTTTATGCCCGTCATGAGATCATGAAAAACGCAGGCAGCCAGTTCGATCCCAAACTGGCCACCATTTTCGCCGATAACTCAAGCAGCTGGAGTTAAATATCAATCGTGAATTCGGAAATGCACCCGGTAATCATGAAGACATTTTGCGATAACCTGTCTTGCGGTTTCGGCACACTCTACTTCCTGTAGACTTGTGTCTGTATGTTCAAGCGATTTGTAAACTGAGAAAAAATGTTGAATTTCCGAAAATACATGAGGCGGTAAGTCACTGATATCGCCCCAATGATTCATCTGAGGCTCTTCAAACGGAATCGCGATTATTTTTTCGTCAAGCTCCTCATTGTCAGTCATCGAAAAAACACCGATAGGGTAACACTCTACCAGACACATCGGCTGCAGATTCTCTGTGCAGAGCACCAGAACATCAAGCGGATCGCCGTCATCAGCCAAAGTACGTGGAATAAATCCATAATTAGCCGGATAATGCGTCGATGTATAGAGTATCCTGTCAAGCCTAAGCATCCCGGTGCCTTTGTCTAATTCGTATTTCTGTTTTCCACCCTTTGGTATTTCAATAACAGCCATAAATTTTTCCGGCTTGATCCTTGAGTCAGAAATATCATGCCAAATGTTCATTTTGCTCCTCCTTGTATATAGACGATTTACTCGTCAGGGCCAGAGTATTTTATCTGCCTTCAGCTGTCTGTCCAACATAATTTCCAATGTGCTTATCTCGCCAACCTTCATTTGACTCGATAACCCCAGTTGTTTGAGACTCAAATTGCAGGCCAGAAGTTCACAGCCTTTGGTTTCAAGCTTGGACAAAAGACCTGTTGTATCTCCTTCTTCCGTCAGAAGTCTGACACCCGTATTGTAAAAAAGAATTGAATAAGGCGGCAATGGCAATTGCAGCAAAGCCTCCAGATAAGGTATAAGCAGTTTTCTGCCAACTGTCTGATCTCCTGTTCCAATCTGATCCTGGCGAAAAACTATAACCAGCAGGCCGTTCTTATCATTTCTATCTGTGAGCTTTGTCTGAGGCATCAGACTGGCTTCATCTGCCGGAATCTGCAATTGCTGTGCGGTTTTTTGCATATTGATCATCTCCTGATATAACTAATCGATGTCCCTGCATCCGGTCAGATTACGGATAGCTCTGGGCAGAGCATCCTTGCTATCCTTCCAATCCGCAGTCGCATTTCTATAGTCAAACTTAAGTGTAAACCATTCAACATCAGTGCGCAGCTTAGCCATCGCTTCATTCTGTTGTGATACCAATACCTGAAGAAACTGTGAAGCTTCATCCTGATCTAGCCTGTCGGCGGCTGATCGCAGCAGTTCAGCCAGATGAGGCAGGCAATAGCCCTTCCTGGAAGTAAAATGCTGACGAAAAGCAGGATCCTGAAAAAACTGATAAAAAATAACTTCGATATATCTGTCCATCGTGTAGGCGATACGATCACAAATTAAGCAGCTGCCCACCCTGCTGCTAACCTTATCAGCGGTTTTTTCAATTTTTTGCTTATAGGTTTTGTCCTTGCCGGAAAACATTCCTTTTCGTTTATTCGGAACAATATCCTCCAGCAACTTTGACAGCTCTTCATGCACATCATCTACATGTGTGTGCAGCACAAGACCCAGACCGAGACGGTTTTCTTCTGCCTGATAGAGACGGCGCCAATGATCCCGGCAGAAGCCTTTTTCGTTAGTGCCTACTCTGACATCCGGTTCCATCATCGCAGGGCCAAGATAATAGGACAGCAGATTTTGTTCAGTTGTGCGTTCAAGTTCGCAGAGCGGACAGGCCGCATCAGATAAATAGGCATCATGAACGGGAATCGTGTATATTTTCTCCTTCACATAAACCTCCAGTTTATCGTAAGTTGCTTATTCAGCTGCTATGGACTACTCTTCTCGCCTTGACATTTACTGCCATGACATTTACTGATGTATATTCCTCAACCAGCTGACTCACACGCCGCTGAACATCTTGAAGCACAGCCTGAGCATTGAAACCATAATGAATGGCCAGCTCAAGAGTGAAGACGGCACCATATACTTCTGTCGAGCTCTTAAATCCTACCAGGCCGGCAACACCTTTTATACGTCTAAGAATCAATTCTATCATCATTCTCATCGCTTCGTCCGAGATAGAATAGCTGCCAAGACCCGAGAAGGTCGGTCTAACCACGGTTCTCTCAGAATCTGGTACGACCGGCGCGATGCCGCGCTCGCGGTCCAGTCGCCTTCTTAGCTTGGATATAGGGTCAGCGAAATAGCCAGAGAACTCATGCTTGATCTCCATGCTGGGCACGGGAATAGTATGCTTGCCCTCAGTCATTCTGGTCTGTTTAGCCTGACGCATTTCCTCTTCCGTCGAAATATCCTCTATACGGATAAGCATTGCCGGAGGCGGCAGCCAGAGATTATTGCATATTTTTGTCAGCATACCGTCTGAAGTACCAAGTATCATCAAGGCTGCAGGCTTATGCTCAGCCAGCGCTCGCCTCATCACAGCAGCTCTGGTTTCATCAGCAAAAAGCGCCTGCCTGACTGACTCAAGCTTGGACGAAGCTTTCTTAGCAGATGAACCGGCAACAATTCGGCTGCCATTTATCAGCAAACCGTCATCTATCAACCAGTGTATCTGATTCTTTCTGGCGACTGACACAGCTCGAGTGCTCTTACCAGTACCACTAGAACCGACAAAAGCTATGACCGCAATATGAGATAGTGTTTCTTTTAGATTATCACGAAGTCTATCATCATTAACTTGAACTCTCTCGGCGACAGAACGATTGACCGCCTCAGATATTCTTCCGAGCGTGCGAAAAGGACCTGTCTGATCAGAAACTGATCCCGAATCCGCGACAGGCGTTCTGTCACTCGATTGCTTCTTCCTCTTCTCAAAAAGAGCCATTACTCTTTTGCCTCTCTGAGCTCTTAGTCTTGCTCCCAATTATGGAAAACTTCCTGAACATCATCCAGTTCTTCCATTCGATCGATCATTTTCTCCATTTTATCTACCATTTCTTCTTCATCAAGCCTGGCCCAGACTGTAGGAACAGGTCCAATGGATACATCGGCAAATTCATATTTCTGCTTTTCAAGCTGCTCTCTTACAGTAATGTAATCCTCAGGAGAAGTGTTAATCTCGAAGGAGTCTTCCTCGGCGGCGAAGTCCTCTGCACCTGCCTCAAGAGCATCCATCATTACCGCTTCTTCATCAAGGTCTGGAAAATCCTCGCGCGAAATAATAAGTGAACCCTTCTCTTCGAATTGAAAAGAAACACAACCGGTCGTGCCCATATTGCCGCCAAACTTATCGAACAGATGGCGGATATCACCAGCAGTTCTGTTGCGATTATCCGTTAGTGTCCTGACCATTACGGCAATACCGCCCGGTCCGTAGCCTTCGTAAATAATTTCTTCGAAATTATCTGTATCATTGGCTCCTGAAGCCTTCTTGATACTACGCATTATATTGTCATTTGGCATATTGCTGGCTTTTGCCTTGGTAATAACATCCTTAAGTCTGCTATTGTTTTCCGGATCCGGTCCGCCTTGCTTGACCGCAACCTGAATCTCTCTGCCGAGCTTCGTGAAAACTGCACCACGCTGCGCATCTGCAGCACCCTTTTTTCTCTTGATATTGTTCCATTTTGAATGTCCTGACATTTTATTCCCTCCGGATCAAATATGAATAATGCTTATCGCGATTTTGTGTATTACTGAAGTACTTAGTTCTATTCAACATCATAATAGCAGAATTAATCTGTTTTGTGACTTGAACATGCTTTCAGGAAGCGATCTATACCTGAGGCGGAGGGTCCGGCGGCGGCAACGGTATATAAGTACTGCCAGCCTCCTCGATCAGAGCTGAACCAGCAGTCTGATCTGTGCAGATTTCTATCAATCTGGCAGCTCTGGCAGGTTCTGCACCTACTGTCAGCTCTACATCCATAGCGAATTCCTCTTCACCTAACCAGAATCCTTCCTGTTCAAGGTGAAAACGCAGGCGATCATAGTCTGTGTAAGGTACAACGATGCGATAGCGGCAGCTGAGCTGCATTTGAATCGGCTTGGCCGCCTCTAGAGCTTGAGTTGCAGCTTTGCTATATGCCCTGACCAAACCACCGGCACCAAGAAGCACACCGCCAAAATAGCGCACAACCACCAGGCCGGCATTTTCAATACCGCCCTTGCGCAAAACATCCAGAACCGGTATCCCCGCAGTTCCCTGTGGTTCACCGTCATCTGAATAACGTTGAAGCTGACGTTCGCCTCCAAGCAGCCAGGCATAGACATGATGAGTGGCATCCGGGTACCTAGCACGGATGCCACTAACAAATTCTATTGCTTCCTGTTCATCAGCCAAAGGCTGACAAAAGCCAATGAAGGTTGATCGTTTCTCTTCAATTTCTATATGCGCCTTATGGCTGACAGTTAGATATGAGGTTCGCATCAATTATTCAGACAAGCTCCTTATATTTCTGATAAGAAAGCATCAGAAGAGATTTATCCTGACTGTATGTAACCTTCTCGATTGCCTCTTCAACAGTGAAAAAAGCTCCTTCGGAGAAATTTTGCACTTCATTTGGGGTAACTGTTTCTTGATCTGTGGTCATGATATACCAAACGATTTTGTTGGCGACAGGACGTTGTCTGGAAATTGAATAAAACTCATAATTGGTTCTGCCTGCGGCCGAAATGATTCGAGCCTTGACGCCGGCCTCTACCAGAACTCTCTTAACTGCAACCTCGTCAGGAAAATCACCGGTGCGCATAACGCCCTTAGGGAAAACCCATTCATGTTTTTCGTTCTTCAAAAGCAAAACCTTATCATTGTTAAAAACAACGCCACCCGCACAATTTCGTACCAGCATAGTCATTACCCCTTTCATATATCCAAGTCCGGCCAAGCTGTCATAAACTTACCATCCGGTCAACCTTATTTTAACACAAAAACCGTACAGCGAACTGTACGGCTCTGCGCCTTCAGCTTATTTTGCGGTTAGTCTCTCCTGACCACCCATCCAGGGACGCAGCACTTCTGGTATGATCACACTGCCGTCCGCTTGCTGATAATGTTCAACAATTGCAGGCAGTATCCTGCTGGTTGCAAGTCCTGAAGCATTAAGCGTATGAACAAATTCGGTCTTGCCGGAAGCTTGTCGGCGGAACCTCATATTGCCTCGTCTGGCCTGATAATCACCTGCATTAGATGCAGAGCTAACTTCTTTGTAATCATCCATGCTCGGGATCCATACCTCGATATCATATGTTTTTGTCATCGAAGCACTGCAGTCTCCGGCAGCAAGCTTGCTTATCCTATGATGCAGTCCTAATCCTTCTACCAGAGCCGCGGCCTTGCCAACCAATTCTTCAAGAGCAGCATCGGATTGTTCAGGAACCGTATATTGGAACATCTCGATCTTATTGAATTGATGACCTCTGATCATGCCTCGTTCTTCAGCACGATAGCTGCCGGCCTCTTTGCGATAGCAGGGAGTATAGGCAAAATATTTAAAAGGAAGCTCAGCCTCAATCAGAATTTCATCACGATGCATGTTGACCAGAGCAGTTTCTGCAGTCGGCAGAATAAAATGCGAGAAGCCATCACCATCATCCCGGCGAAGCTGGAAAACATCATCCTTGAATTTCGGGAACTGTCCAGCAGTATAGCCGCACTGATAGGTCAGAATATGCGGTGGAAGCAGCATCTCATAGCCGTCCTTCAAATGTTCCTGCATGAAATAATTGAGCAGCGCCCATTCCAGACGTGCGCCATCCTGGCGATATACCCAGAATCCGCTTCCACCGAGTTTGGCGCCGCGAGTATAATCGATAATTCCGAGGTTTTCAACAATGTCAACATGATGTTTCGGCGCGAAGTCAAATTCCGGTTTGCTGCCGAAAACCTTGATCACTTTATTATTTTCCTTGCCGCCAGCCACAACATCGTCAGCAGGCATATTGGGCAGAGAGTCCAAAAACTCTTGCTGTCTTGCGCTCAGTTCAGCCAGTTGTTCGTCGATCTGGCGTGTCTGATCAGAGACCTGTTTCATTCTGGCCATGATTTCAGTCGTATCCAGACCTTCCTTCTTGAGTCGTGGAATCTCTGCAGAAGCTTTATTCTTCTCTGCCTTCAAGAGTTCTGTTTCTTGAATCAATTTGCGTCTCTCGCCATCGATTGCAATAAACTCTGTGAAGTCAGCTTCGAAGCCTTTTTTTGCCAGGCGTTCTCGCACCAGTTCAGGGTTTTGTCTGATCAGATTAATATCTAGCATATTACTCCTCCTGTAATTGAGTCATTCAAAATATAGTAAATTTATGCATATCGGTCAATAGCAACGATGTTGCTTAAGTCTTAACTCCTATTTTCAAACACATCAATCAGCCACGCGCTCAGGCAAGGATGTTTTCAGGATTCAGCGCCCGCAGCTTCTCTGGTACGAACAGGCCGTCACGTCTGATCAGTTCGCCGTCAAACCAAACCTCGCCGCCACCGTATTCCGGTCTCTGTATTTGGATAAGATCCCAGTGCAGCGATGATTTGTTGCCATTATCTGCCTTGGCATATGCTCTGCCAGGGGTCAGATGAATCGAACCGGTTATTTTTTCGTCAAAAAGTGTACTGCCCATTGGTTCGCGGATCAGGGGATTTACGCCGAACGAGAATTCGCCAAGATAAGAAGCGCCTTCATCAGATCCGAAAATATTCCCCAATACATCGCTCGAGCCTTTGCAGTCATATTCAACGATCCTGCCTTGGCAAAAATCCAGCCTTATCTGTTCGAAGTTCTGTCCCCATTGATTCGATGGCACATTATAGGTGATATAGCCATCGGCAGATTCACGCAAAGGCGCTGTATATACTTCTCCATCAGGTACATTTCTCCTGCCATAACAGCAGACAGCAGGCAATCCTTT
>JAAYFZ010000022.1 GCA_012727965.1 Clostridiaceae bacterium | reverse complement strand
TAGTTCCTGAATAGGAGAAACCTGCTTCCAGAAGAACCCGGCACGGATTTTTGAAATCAGGCTGCCAATGGGAATCAAAGGAAAGCGCCCTAGTTTATAGGCATATTTCAGTCGATATGTCAGCTGTTCTTCAAGATCCGCATAGGAACAATCAGCAATCGCGAAATGGGCTCTCTGATCATTGCATATATTCATAATAACGGTCGCGGCTCCCATTGATTCGCCCAATAACCCCATTAATTCTGGCTTGTGGTCAGACTGATAGAGGCTATCGATTATTTTACTGAGGTCCTTTGCCTCAATCAATCCCATAGTTGTATATTTACCTTCACTGATTCCGCTGTGGATTTGATCATAAATCAATACTCTGAAACCTCTTGATAAAAACAGCGGTAAATATTTGAGATTACCCATCATATTGTGACCATGACCATGAACCATGATTATGTATCTGCCATTCTGTGGTTGTTCAGGCTCGATCCAGAAACCTTGGAGCAAATGGCCGGTCGTACTCATAAATTCCCACTTATGTTTGTTAAGAGATTCAAAATACCCGGGACTAACGCCATTGTAGTTGATATGATATTCGAGAGCTGTCTTATGAGATCTAATCGGTGGTCTGATAACAGCACTGGTCAGGAAGAAGCCAAAAAACAATGAGAGCACACAGGCCAGAGCAAGCAGTCCGCCCAAAATGTAAAGTCCGATTTGTAAGTACTGCATAAGCATCAATGGTACTATAATGAATACCATTTCCTCCTTAAATATTTTTCCTGCTGTCTATCCAGGCAAAAGGCAAAACTTGACAAAAATAATTCAAAACGATTGTGAACAAAAAAGAATATGATGTTATTATATTGTTGACCTACAATAATAACATTATAACTCATAAGCAGCTTCACAGCTGTCGAGGAAGTACAATGAAAAAACTAAAGTTACTAAAGATGTATATGGCAGGGAATACTAAATTATACCTGCTTTCATGGTTATCAATAGTAATTCATGTGGCGCTGGCCGCCTTAATACCTTTATTGATTGCCTTCTATCTCGATCATATCATCGGTGGACTTGCAATTGATAGTTCAACAGCTGCATTCTCGCTTTCCAGCAGATTACTGGAATTTTTTCGCGATAATGGCAGCGGTATGATATTGCCTGCCATAATCGGTCTGACTCTGCTTCAGGGCTTGTTTTTATTTTTGCGTGGTAAACTAACAGCATTAGCTGCTGAAAACAGTTCACGAAGACTTAGGAACAGTCTCTATCGCCATATCATGCATCAGCCATATGATTTTCAGAGCAAGACCCAGACTGGTGATCTGGTACAACGTTGTACATCCGATATTGAAACTGTGCAGAGCTTCATGAGCTCTCATGGATCAGAGGCTGTATCTATCGTATTCCAGATAATGCTGGTTCTGGTGATTATGATTCAGATAAGCCCTCTTTATACACTGATAAGTACTGCACTGATTCCTCTGATCTTTTTCCTGACTATTCGCTTTTTCCTATCTATGATGAAAATATTTCTCGCGGCCGATGAGGCGGAGGGTGAACTGTCATCGGCACTTCAGGAGAACTTGACCGGAGTGAGAGTAGTCAAGGCATTTGCCGCCCAGCAGCTTGAAATTGATAAATTTACTGAGAAAAACAGTACTCATCGAGACAAGGTCATGCTGATCCTCAAACTGATGTCAAGATTTTGGTCCACCAGCGATTTCCTTTGTATGATTCAATTCGCTGCCGTTATTGCAGCAGGTGCATGGGGTGCGCTCAACGGAATGATCACCATCGGTACGATGATTGCTTTCTCAACATATGCAGGCATGCTGATCTGGCCAGTCCGTGGGCTTGGTCAGATGATGGGCTTCATGGGACAGGCTTTTGTCGCGCTTGAACGTATACAGGAAATCTTCGATTATCCAGTTGAAGATGATGAGACTGGAACCATTGACATAAAAATAGCAGGTGACATAGTTTTTGAAAATGTCAGCTTTGCCTATGGCGATGGAGAGAAGGTCCTTGACGATATTTCTCTTCATATTCCGGCAGGGAGAACAACAGCTATCCTTGGTGCGACAGGATCTGGCAAGAGTACACTGGTCCATCTTCTGCTTAGGCTTTATGATTATCAGTCTGGCTCGATCAAGCTTGATGGCACCGAACTTAGTACGATCAACAGACGATACTTGCGTGAACAGATCGGACTGGTATTACAGGAACCGTTTCTCTTCTCTCGCAATCTGGCCGAAAACATCAGTCTGGGGAGAGCCAGTGCATCCGAGCAGGAGATCATGGAGGCGGCAGCAAAAGCCAGCGTTCATGATGCTATTCGTGGTTTTGAACGAGGCTATGGAACAATAGTCGGAGAACGAGGTGTGACATTATCTGGAGGACAGCGGCAGAGAATCGCCATTGCCAGAACATTGTTCAGAGCGCCTTCAGTACTGATTTTTGATGACTCTCTGTCGGCTGTTGACAGTCAGACTGATGCTTCGATCAGAGCTGCGCTTCAAAGAGATAGAAGAAATGTGACAACACTTATAATATCTCACAGGATTACTACACTGGCAGAAGCTGATCAGATACTTGTCCTCGATAAAGGTAGAATAGTTCAACAGGGTAATCATGATGAGCTTATCAGCAGTGACGGACTCTATAAAACGGTATGGGAGCTGCAGAGCAAAACCGATGATGAGACTATTGACAGCATTATCAGCGTCTAAGCGTAATTAAGTTTCAGAGCAGAAGATCTCTTTGATTAAGAGGAATGAGATAAATGATGATAGAAGAACAAGAATTTAGCAAAAAGATTGATTTCAAGGTCTGGAAAAGATTGCTTGGCTTCAGCAAACCATATAGATCTCTGATGATCTGGCTGGTAGCGCAAATGATTTTTGCCGGTCTGTTTGATGCTGTCGTGCCGCTGTTCAGCAAATATGCTGTTGACAATATTGTCCTGGCTTCAAGGCCGGACCGTCTGATATTAATGTCTATAGTTGCGGTTTTACTTATTGCAGCTCAAGCTGTTAATGTTCGCTATATGGTTTTAAGAGCCGGTAAAATAGAAGCATGGCTGCCCTATGATATCAGGCAAAATGCTTTTGATCATCTGCAGAAACTATCTCTGTCATACTATGATGTAACTCCAGTCGGTTGGATCATGGCTCGTCTGACTTCAGATTGCCGCAGACTTGGACAGACTATGTCCTGGAATCTTGTCGACCTCTTCTGGTCTGGCTTTATGATGTTGATAACAGCTATATTCATGCTGATTCTTGACTGGCGTATGGCACTTCTGGTTCTTGTGACGATCCCGCTTCTGGTTTGGATAAGCTTCGTCTTCCAGCAGAAGATACTGCATAATTATCGCCAGGTCAGGAAGTATAATTCGCATATTACAGCTGGTTTTAATGAGGGAATAACAGGTGCCAGGACGATTAAAACTCTTGCTGCTGAGCAGGAGATGGCTGATGGTTTCGGTAAAACAACAAGCCAGATGCGTAATTTTTCGGTAAGAGCAGCGACAACGGCGGCCCTTTATACACCGCTGGTTTTGATGCTCGGAGCAATCGCTACCGGTCTTGTTCTCTGGTCTGGTGGCATTCGAATGAATCAAACAGGCATCATGGGTATGACCTATGGTACTCTGGCTGCTTTTGTTTCCTATGCGGTTCAGTTTTTTGAGCCAGTGAGACAGTTTGCAAGAGTCTTTACTGAGCTTAATTATGCACAGGCTTCAGCTGAGAGAATATTTGCGTTAACTGATACCGTGCCTGCAATCAGCGACAGCGAACAGGCGATTAATATTTATGGCAAGCAGGAAGGCGAAGAAGGCAAGGCCGAATGGCCTGCTTTTGCCGGTAATATAGAGTTTGAGAATGTTTCGTTTGGCTATGAAAATGGCGAATGTGTTCTCGAGAATTTTAATTTGAAAATCAAGGCTGGAGAAACGATCGCGTTGGTCGGCGAGACAGGGTCAGGTAAAACTACTATCGCGAACCTCGCCTGCCGTTTTTACGAGCCTAATCAAGGACAGATAAGAGTCGATGGAATCGACTATCGTGATTTCCCTGTGATGTGGATGTATAGCCAGCTTGGTTATGTCTTGCAAGAGCCTCATTTGTTCAGCGGTACGATTCGCGAGAATATTACCTACGGCCGCTCAGATGTCAGCCAAGAAGAGCTTGAAAGTGCTGCCAGGACTGCGGGTGCTCATGAATTTATTATGCACATGGACAATGGTTATGATTCTGAGGCTGGTGAGCGTGGTAATAGACTCTCGGCAGGACAGAAGCAGCTGGTCAGCTTCGCGCGAGCGATTCTCTCAAATCCTGTCCTCTTCGTGCTTGATGAAGCGACTTCTTCTGTAGATACACAGACCGAGCATCAGATCCAACAAGCCCTAAGCAGGGTGCTTGAGGGACGTACGAGCTTGATTATCGCGCACCGTCTCTCGACTGTCAGGCATGCCGATAGAATACTTGTCATTGATAATGGCATCATTGCCGAGCAGGGAAGCCATAGTGAATTACTTAAGAAGCGCGGCTATTACTGGCGCCTCTATACAAATCAGATAGTCAAGGGCTCTCTGACTGAGTAAGAAATCATCAATTAAATACCGCTGTTGGAGCGACAGCACTTACTTTGAAGCCCTTTTTGCGCAGCTCGCCCATGATCGCATCCTTATGTTCATGGCCAAAAGCCTCGAGCGTAACTCTTAGTTCCACTGCCATATTTCTATTAATGGTCACGAACTGATTATGTTCAAGACGAATAATATTGCCTTTTTGTTTTGCGACAATGTGGGCTATGCGTTCCAGCTCGCCTGGTCTGTCAGGGAGCAGGACAGAGAAGGTAAATACTCGGCCACGATTGATGAGGCCATGCTGTACCAGCGATGCCATCGTGATCACATCCATATTGCCGCCGCTGAGAAGACTGACGATTTTCTTGCCTTTTACCGGGAGATGAGCGAGGGCCGCAACGCTAAGCAGTCCTGCGTTTTCAACTATCAATTTGTGTTTCTCCATTATATCGAGAAAAGAATCAATCAGTTCTCTATCCTCTATTCGCAGAATCTCATCAACATTTTTTAAAACATATGGAAACACCAGGTTCCCGGGTGTTTTTACGGCTACACCGTCGGCAATCGTGTTTGCAGCTTCCAGACTGCAAAGGCATCCCTGTTGACATGAGCGGAACATAGAGTCAGCGCCTGTGGGTTCGACACCTATTATTCTGATGTCTGGTTTAAGTAATTTGGCCAGAGTGGAGACACCGGCCGATAGGCCTCCTCCGCCAATCGGCAGAATAATGATATCTGTATCTGGCTGTTCAGCCAAAATTTCAAAAGCAATTGTGCCCTGGCCTGCTGAAACATCGAGATCATTAAATGGATGGATAAATGTATAGCCTTTTTGCTCTGCCAGCTGCTGGGCATGCTCATAAGCATCGTCATAGCCTTCGCCATGCAAAATAACATGAGCACCATATGATTTCGTGTTGTTGACCTTGACCAGCGGCGTTGTTGCCGGCATTACGATCACTGCCTTGAGCTTATGCATTTTAGCTGCCAGAGCAACTCCCTGTGCATGATTGCCGGCAGATGCTGCGATCAATCCGTGTTTCTTCTGGTCTTCGCTGAGCTGGTCTACCTTGAAATAGGCGCCTCTGATTTTATAGGCGCCGGTCAGCTGCAAATTTTCCGGTTTGAAGCTGACATGGTTGCCGGTTAGTTCTGAGAAATGATCGCTGTAAACGAGCGGTGTTTTAAGAATGACACCTTCGAGTGCAGATTGGGCTTGTTTGAAGTGTTCAAGAGATAATGCTTCCATTCTGGCCCCCTCAATTCAACTTATGAGGGTAGACCCCATCAGATTTTAGCTTAAGCAGGGCAGTTGTGACACTATCCTTGTCCTCCTTGTAGGTAACACCATGCCAGCTGTCTGGTGACGGTAGTACTTCTACTGCCGCTTTGCCCTCTTGCAGCACCTGATCGACGACTCCAGGCAGGAAATACTCAGCCTTTTGCGGATTTGCAGATAATGAACTGTTAAGAAAAGCAGGGAATTTATTCTCAAGTTCATTCATCATATCGGCGCTGAATCCCCAGAAATTCATAGAAACCTGTGTGTTGTCAGGCAGAACCTGCCAGCTATTGCCATCATCTTCAGTATAAGCTATACCTTCAGGTCTTTTCTCGATTCTTGTACGCTCAACTATGCCTGTAAGCTTGTTATCACTGCTGACCGTGCAGACTCCTCTTGCTACATGTCCATGTTCTGTGACGGTTTTATCCAGGCAATAGCTGACCATGGCATAGTTGCCGGGACGGTCAGCGTTCTCTGCGAGATAGTCATATATAAGCTTGAAACCCTGTTTGCCATAATAATCGTCTGCATTTATAACGGCAAAAGGCGAGCTGACCAGTTTGCGGCAGGCGAGGACTGCGTGCCCGGTACCAAATGGCTTAACTCTGTCTTGCGGTATGCTGAAGCCTGCAGGCAGATCATCAAGCTCCTGAAAAGCATATTTAACTTCGATCTTATGCTCGATTCTGCTGCCGACTTTTTCTCTAAATAGCGCTTCCATCTCACGTTTGATAACAAAAATTACAGTCTCAAAGCCCGCTGTGACCGCATCAAAAATTGAGAAGTCCAGGATCAGGTCTCCCTCAGGAGTAATTGGTGTTATTTGCTTGAGACCACCGAATCTGCTGCCC
>JAAYFZ010000227.1 GCA_012727965.1 Clostridiaceae bacterium | reverse complement strand
TTACAAGGGGTTGTCTCAAAAGTAGAAAACTACTAATGAGGCGGCCCCCTTCAAATTTGCATAGAAAAAGCCAAAAACAGGCTCCGAAGAACCTGTTCAATGGTGTAGAATTTATAGTTCTAGCATATAAGATCTTAGTTTGAGCTGTTGCGAACGAAGGTTATATTATCCGGCTGTGATTCATGTGGTTCCTTACTGGTGGCAGAATGGCCGATAGCGATGGAAATAATAAATTCACAGTCCGAAGGAATGCTAGCCAGTTCTCTGCATTTTTTTGCTTTGCTGCCGGCAAAAGCAGATCTAGCCATACCTATGATGCAGGAGCCTAGACCAATGCTCTGAGCGGCCAATGCCAGTGTCTGCACAGCTATGCCTGCATTAACTTCGGAGTAGTGATTGCCCTCGGGTGCCGAAATAGTGATAAGCAGAGGTGCACCGTAGAAAATGCTCGTATGGCGACTCTTGATGCGCTCCAAAGCCTCAGTGTTTCCTTCCTGCTCAAAGGTCTTGATTACTGCCTGGCTAATTTCTTCAATTATATTCTGGTCGAGAATAAATGAATATTTAAGCTCTTGAAGATTCATTGCTGTAGGAACCGCGAGCACGGCCTGTCTGAGCTGTTCGATCTCATCTTGAGAAAGCTCCTTGTTTTCGAAGGCACGGATGCTTCTTCTCTCGTCAATTACACGCAAAACTGAATTTGATGTCATCTGATGCTCCTCCTGTTAACAGTTGCTTCTCTCGATGGGTCCGAGCGATGATGGTGCGAGCATGAGCTCGTCAATGAATTTTTTCATTTCGTCAATACGCTCTGGCTTAAGTGAGTATTTAGTCCATGCGCCTTTTCTAACAGAAACGACAAGGCCACTTTCGTTTAGTATTTTCATATGATAGGATAAGGTCGGCTGTGTTATTTCGAAGGCGGTGAGAAGCTCACAGGCACAGTATTCACCATCAGACAGCAGGTCAACGATCTTAAGTCTGGTCTCATCTGACAGAGCCTTGAACAGGGGCACAAAATCATCATAGGACAACATAAATTTCTCCTTAATATGAGCACTTGCTCTTTTTGACAGCTAAGGAATAGTATACAATGTTGATCCCCGGCGGTCAATTTGCAAACAAATGTTTGTTATTGTAAAATTACTTCATATACCTCTCTATTATACGAAAGTGCAGGCAAAGTGGATGAATAAATTGAAAATTCTCTATGGGGAACATAAACAGTCCCTGCTGGACAGTTGTCTGACGCAAATATCTGAATATACCGATCTCTGGCCCGATCGCAGAGCATTTCTGATCGTGCCGGAGACAGCAAAGGCTGATACAGAGAGAAGGTTTTTTTCCATGTCCGGCAGCAAAGGGCTTCTTATGGCCGAGGTGCTGTCTTTTCGCCGTTTTGCTTATAGGCTTTTTGCTGAGGCAGGAGGACTGGCTGTAGACCATGTTAGTTCAGCCGGCAGAATTATGTTGATTCAGAGCCTGATCCGTGAGCGCAGAAGCAGTTTCAGGCGTTTCGGACGTTTTGCCGATAAACCCGGGCATGCCGCCGGGATTGATTCTGTTTTGGGGGATTTTCGCAGGTATGGTATTGATGCCGATGATTTGGCCAGAGCAGCAGATGTTGCTGAAGATCAACTGCTGAGAGATAAATTATCTGATTTTGCGCTGCTGAGCCGCAGCTTCGACGATAGACTTGCTAAGCTGGATATTGGCGACCACGCACTTGATCTGGACAGATTATGTGAGCTTATTCAGAATGAGCCTGACCGACTCGACTTCCTCCATAAGAGTTCTATTTGGATCCATGGTTTTGGCGAGAGTCGAGATTTCACAGCGCAGGAGCATAAGCTGATCGAGGAACTCATAAATTATTCAGATCAAGTTAACATTACAGTAAGTGCTGATTCAGTACCAGGTGATGAGCAGCTTGTAAAAAATGGACCGGCAGCTTTTGTACACGGAAGGCAGACTGCCTACAATCTGGCTGCAAGTACTTCCTTTGATCTTAACAGAATCTTGTCTGCCAGAAGCGCTCCATTTGAGGCGCTTGCTGATTGGCTTGGACATGAGATAAGACCAAAACCAGATGTTCTCTCTGGCGCGATCAAGTTAATAAGAGCAGAGGACAAAAAGCAAGAGCTTTACTATGTTGCCGGCGAGATCCGAAGGCTGATAACAGAGGAGAATTATCGTTATCGGGATATTGCAGTGGCTGTTTGTGATTTGCCGGCCTGGCAGTTTACATTACAGACTGTTTTTCGCGAATTCGGTCTGGACAGCTTCATTGATGAGCAGATGCCTCTAAATGGAACAGTGCTTATGCGCTATGTCAGCAGTCTTCTCCAGCTAGGCCGCGGCGGCGACCGTTTCGAAAATCTGATGGCTCTTCTTAGAACCGGCTTAACCGATGCCGCCTTGCAGATAATAGACCATTTCGAGAATTATTGCCTGGCTCTTGGCCTGCCCGAACGTGGCCGTTATCGAGACGAACGTTTCTATTCTGATAAATTTCCAGGACATGACGAGGCAATCGATTTCAAACGTTCTTTCGTCGATCCTCTGCTTGAATTTGCCCGACTCATGTCTGCACCAGCTTCTGTAGAGGCAAGGGTTCAAAAACTGACGAAATATTTGTCAGAAAAATCGACTGTGTTTATCAATACAGAAGCTCTTGCTGCCAGGTGGGACGAGTCAGGCGAGAATCATGCTGCGGTGTCTTTGGTACAGGCCTGGAATACCTTGATCGATCTACTATCAGAAATGTCGATGATATTTTCTGATCAAAAAATGTCACTTGAGAGTTTCGCAAATGTACTAGCTGCAGGTATGACTGGTTCTTTTAGCCGAGTTATTCCGACTGGTCTTGATCGAATCAGAATCAGCGATGTTTCGAGAATGAGCCAACATTTTCCGCGAGTTTTATTTGTGGTTGGTGCAACAAGAAACAGCTTGCCTGCAGGTCGGGGAGCGGAGGGTGTACTGCTCAATCGAGAACGTCAACAACTCGAGCTTCTCAGCGGCAAGGCTTTTCCCGATATGGAGAGATATCACATAACGGCAAAAGCCAACGAAGTTTATACAGTGCTGACAAGTCCTGCCGATCGGCTCTATCTTAGCTGCCCCAGTCTGCAGGACAGCCCGTCGATCTATCAGCAGAGATTATTTGGCTTGCTTGGTGAGGAAATTGTACTAAAAGCCGATGATGATATCGATATACGTTGGAATTCAGTGAAACGGGCGTCGAGGCTTTGTCGTTTGGTCGAGGGATCTACAAGACGCTTGCCTGCAGATGATACTGCTGCGGCAATTCGAACAGCTCTCATCAGCTCTGGCAGCGACTACTGTTCACAACAGGCGGCAGTACAGCAGGGGGAGCCACTCGATCCTGCAGTGCCGGAGAATATCAGCATCAGTTCTAAACTTGTTCTTGAACAGTATCCAGATAAGCTTGTAACTAGTGTCAGCAGGATTCAGAAATTTCAGGAATGTCCATACTCGCATTTTTCAGCCTATCTGCTGGGATTAAGAGAACGCGATACGGCAATTCAAGATCATCGCATGAGCGGTTCTCTCCTGCACGAGCTGGTTGAGCGTGCTTTTGTCGATCTTACAGAGAAAATGGCGCTTGCAGGAAATGATAAAGAAGCATTGAAGTTAGAATTTGGAAAATGGCAGTCAGGGATAAATAGCCGCTATATTGATGATCTATGCCGCCGTGAGCTGGCAGCTGGCGTAAATAGCAACGATGCTCAACAGCTAGAATTGTCTGGAGCCGGCAGGATATTACGGCGCCTCGTGCTCAGCTCGATTAGAACGGCCGCTTTGCAGCTAGATCCCGAAGAATATCTGCCAAGTTTCCTCGAATGGGAATTTCCTTCTGACCACTCATCAGGACTGACTCTGCTTGCCGGCTCTCAGAGTTTAATTCTTCGCGGGAAAATCGACCGCGTTGATCTGCACTCTGATGGCAAGCATTGCAGGATAATTGATTATAAGAGTGGCAGCACGGAATTCGATTTGGATGCTGTTCTTCATGGGATGAATCTGCAGCTGCCAATTTATCTGCAGGCATTTATCGAGAATAACAGAAGGTTTGACCCTGGTGAACTAGGCTATTTTTATTTCCGAAAACCAGTTTATACAAGCAGCATCTCTCTAGCTATACCTGATGATGAAAGTATCAAGACAAATGCAAATCGTGAGAAATGGGCTTCCTGGGCTGACAGATCTCCCGAGAGTTTGAAAATAGTGGGTCGCTACGCTGCACTTAGGGCGGCGGATACTGCTGTGAAAATATTTACCGGTAACATTAGTGCGAAGCCAGTTTGTCTTAACAAGAATAAGACTCCTTGTGCCTGGTGTGAGTATAAGGCGCTGTGTAATTACGATGACCGTTTTGCGGCCCGTCGTACGGTCGTATTGGATAAAATTGATCTTCCTGATGATTATCCCAATCGCGATAAGTTGAAACCGCAAGAAATTAAATCATATCGCAAAGAGTATATCGAAGAACTGATGCAAAATTATATCAAGGAATGCAGTCAAGAAGCGGGTCAAGGTGAATAGAATGAAGTGGACAAGAGATCAGCAGAATATAATTGATTTTTCAGAGAAACAGGATCTGCTTGTTTCTGCAGCAGCTGGTTCAGGTAAAACAGCAGTGATGACAGAACGTGTGCGAAAACGCTCACTTAGTGGTCAAAGTGACATTTCCAGAATGTTGATTATGACATTTACCGACCTTGCCGCACAAAATATGCGCGACAGGATCGAACGCAGTTTTCGACAGGCACTTGAAGATAATATCGCAAACAATGGCAGTTTGCGGGACAGGGCGATCATTGATCAACAGATAATGCTGCTGCAGCAGGCGCAGATCTCGACAATTCATTCTTTTTGCTGGCAGATCATTCAAACATGGTCAAGTGAACTGACTGACTCGAAGGGAGAACCCTTTCTGGATACTAGTTTGGGTGTTCTTGATGAGACTCGTAAAAAAATGTTGTTGGAACAGGCAGTTGACGAAGTTTTAGGCAGACTTTATGAGCTGCTTATAAGCCGTGAAGATGGCCAACAGACTGATGCTGAAGCTTTTGCCAAGATTATTATCGGATGTGAAATACCTGATTTCGAGAGTTCATCAGAACCCTTCTGTATCAGTGGCAGCCCTATTACCATGGCCTCATGGCTAAATGATTTCGCGCGCCTCTTCGATAGTATGTCCGGAAGAAGAGATGATGCAGAGTTTAGAGAAATTCTTGTTCATTCTCTTGAGAGAATCCGTAGTCTGGCTGATTATGAGCAATGGTGCCGAGACCGTCTCAATGATTATGCGGCAAAAGCCAGCCATTTTACTGATAGCTCTGAATATCGAGAATACATGGAGCATCTTGAATTCCTGCTGGATGTGGCAGAACAAGGTATAGCTGATCTTAAGTTACTGCCCTTGTTCGATCGTTTATTGACAGCTGAACCTAAAGGAAAAGAGGAACCAAGGTTCAAGGAGTGTCTCCAGTCTCAGCTTGAGGGTCTGAGCAAGCTTCGCTCAGTTTTGGCAGACAAAGATCCTGAAAAATGGGACAGGATCTACGAGCTGTCCCTTAGCATTGACTCGTCTTATCTCCTCGCTAAGAGGACTGATGAGAAGCGTGAATTTATGCATTTGTATAATTCAAAAGTAGCTCCTCTTATGCATTACATCACAGGTAAACCAGCCGCAGATAAGCTCGAGGATTATTATAGCGAACTACCCATGCACATGTTTTCCGCACCAATCGCTGCGATCGAACAGGACTTAGGCAGCATGCATGGTGTACTTTCGCGTTTTTGTGAAACAGTCATTCTGATTGACCGGGCATATATGCGCCTGAAGCTTGAAGATAAAGCAATTGATTTTAGTGATTTCGAGCATTTTGCATTGAGTCTGCTGCGAATTCCTGCAGTCAGGGATAGTTATCGTGACCGTTTCGATGAGATATATCTGGATGAGTATCAGGATACAAATAATATTCAGGAAACGATTATCAGACAAATTGCCGATGATAATGTTTTTATGGTCGGCGATATCAAACAGTCTATATATCGCTTCCGTTATGCCAATCCAGCTCTTTTTGCGGCAAAAGCCGATAAATTTGAAAAGGATCCTGCGTCTGGCCGATTGTTGAGGCTAAATCAAAATTTCCGCAGTGTACCAGGAATTATTGATGGCGTTAACAGATTTTTTACTTCTTTTTTAACTGAGGAGAGTGGAGAGATCGATTACAGTAAGGGTCATCAGCTGACTGTTGGCAGGATTGCTGAGGATGATGCAAGAGTCAGGCTTATGATCGTAAATGTGAAAGAAAATAAACTTGGTGACAGTGAATTTGCTGAGGATATCATGGAGGACGGAAGCGCCGCGAAGGAGAGTCTTGCAATAATCCGCGAGATCCGGGAGCTGGTCGATTCGGGCAAGCATGGTTATGGTGATATGGCTATTCTTGCGAGGACAAGGGCTACATGTCAGGTGTACTATAAGCAGCTTGCCGATCATGGTATACCGGTAACAGCTTCTGGAGAGCGAGAATTCCTTGATTCACCTGAGCTGCGCTTGATGGAAGCGCTTATAAATCTTCTGGACAATATGCAGCAGGACATACCGTTGGCGGCAATTATGCGATCAGGTATTTCAGGGCGCCCTTTCAGCGAAGAGGAGCTGATGATAATCCGTTCAGAGGATCATAACAGTAGATATCAGCCAGAGGCTGATCGCCATTTCTATGCTTCTGTAATGCGGTTTCGGGAAAATGGATCGAATCAGCAGCTCAAACAGCGAGTAGAGGATTTTTTAAACAAGCTTGAAACCTGGCGTGAATATGAAAAGTTTATGAGCATTTCTGAGCTTATCGGACATATTTATGAAGAGAGTGGTCTGCTTGAACGAGTAAGCTCATTGGAATATGGCTTAGAAAGAGCTAAGGACCTTGAGCAATTTCGTGAATGGGCTGACAATTTTGAAAGGAGCAGACAACGCGGTCTCTACAGCTTCGCTCTATATATTCGCAAAATCAGAGAGAAAAAACTCAGTGAAAAAGGTTTTGATACTGTAACCAGTGTTGAGAACGCAGTTCAGATTATGACCGTTCATGGAAGCAAAGGTCTTGAGTTTCCTGTTGTATTTCTCGTCGGTGCCGGCAAAAGCATGGACGGGAAGTCGGGTATTAGTTCGATTGCTATTAGTGAGCATGGGGGAATTACGGGATTTGCCATGAACCCGGATCGACTGGAACGACATATGACAGCGCTGCATTATGCTCATTTACTTAATTCTATCAGGGCAGATCGGGCTGAATCCTATCGGTTGCTTTATGTTGCGATGACCAGAGCAGAAAAGCTGCTTTATATTGCAGCAAGTGTCAATGTAAAGGCTGAAAACCAAGCTGCCAACAAGAGTAAAATGAAAACACTGCTGGATAGCTATGTAAATTCAGGTACAGTTCTGCCTATACCATCTTATGTATCAGCCTCGGCATCCTCATGGCTGCAGCTGTTGTTGCTGTCTATGTCCTCAGAGCCTGATCTTGACCCTCAGGAATGGTTTTCAGAGGATGGAATCAAATCTGGACATATGCAGAAGAAAAGCGATTTTTATGTGCTCGATTGGTATGAGTCAGACTGGCTGCGCTCTGAAGTTTATCCTGACTATGCTTTGACAGGCATGGACTCTGATGAGAATTTGATGACTGAAGAATTTTCGAAACCTGCTCAAGATATGATTGAAAGATGGTCGAAGAGACTTTTCCAAGAATATCCATTTCAAAAATCGCAGCAGCAGCCCTCAAAACTTACAGTAACGGGCTTGAAAAGACTGCAGGAACAGCTTATTGCTAACGATGTAGATATTGACAGTGAAAAATCTGAGGCTGAAAGCGACGGACTATCTCAGCCTCAAGCCAGAGAAATGGTTATGACACTTCAGACTCCAGAAGATAGAATTAGAAGGCGCAAGAGAGCCGTCGGTGCCGAACTCGGAAGTTTGCTGCATAGTTTATTTCAGTTTGTTGACCTGATTAAGCTTGGAACCAAGGCTGATGAGGCTGAAGCAAGAAGACAAATTGAGGCAATGGCTGACAAACGCATAATTTATCCTCGAGACCTAAATCAAGCTCTTGAATGGAGTGGTGCACTAGTAAGTTTCGCTAAATCTGAGTTGGCCGGTTCTATCAGGGCACTGGAGTCTAATGGGAAGTCTGTTTACAGAGAAATGCCTTTTACAATAGCAGTTAAACCAGATGCTGCTGATGCACTTGTTGACACAAGTATTCAGAGAGCTGTCGATTTAACTGAAGATGTAACTCTGGTACAAGGTATGATTGATTGTTGGTTTGAAGATGATAATGGTGTAACACTGGTTGATTTCAAATCCGATTATCTTGACTGCCTGCCATCAGCTTATGCTGATGAGCTTAGCCGTCGCTACAAGCTCCAGCTTGATTATTATGCTGAGGCCATTTTCAGAGCTACAGGTAAGAAGCCTAATCGTAGAGTTATCTGGCTTATTCGCTATGCACAGGCAGTAGATGTTTAGAGTAATATTTGAATAGAAACCATCATGTAAAGAAGGATCGTCCGCGTTTTTTGTGCGGACGATCCTTTTTTAAAACTTGGAAAGGTAATTACTGGTATTAGAAAAGATCCAGTAAATTAAAGTGACTGTAAATTGATACAGCAATTAGTGAAACGGTTGACATTATCTTAATAAGAATATCAAGTGAAGGTCCGACTGTGTCCTTGAGGGGATCGCCAACAGTATCGCCGATGACTGTTGCATCATGCGTTGCTGAGCCTTTGCCCTCGCCATCAACACCACCAGCCTCGACAAATTTCTTGGCATTGTCCCAGGCTCCGCCACAGTTCGCGGAAAAGAGAGCAAGCATGACTGCAGAGATCGTTGCACCGATCAACAGACCGCCGGCGAAACTGGGTCCGAAGAGAAATCCGCTGGCTAATGGAACACCAACTGCCAGGAAGACAGGCAGCTTCATTTCACGAAGAGCACCAGCTGCTGAAATTGTGATACAGCGTTTATAGTCAGGCTTAGTCTCGCCAGTCAATATGCCAGGCATCTCGCGGAATTGACGTCTGACCTCGTCCACCATATCACCAGCACTCTTAGCTACTGCGTCGATTAGCAGGCTTGAGAAGAGAAATGGCATGGCAGCACCTACAAAAGCACCGGCCAGAACATATGAGTTAATGATATTAAGTGAAACTTCAACAACAGTATCGTTGATTCCAACTTGTGCATACATAAAGGAAACGAGCAGCGACAATGAAGCGAGAGCTGCAGAGCCGATGGCAAAGCCCTTGCCAATCGCTGCGGTAGTATTGCCAACTGAGTCAAGCTTATCTGTTATCTGCCTTACCTCCGGTGCCAGCTTGCTCATCTCAGAGATGCCGCCGGCGTTGTCGGCTATAGGGCCATAAGTGTCAACAGAAACTGTAGCAGCCAGGAAAGATAGCATACCTATTGCTGCCATGGCAACACCCGTAGATTCCGGAAACTGCATTTGAACTGATTACAGCAATCGCGAGAGTTATGACTGGTAGAAATACAGACTTCATACCAACGGCCAGACCGTTTGTAATAGTAAGCGCTGCTCCGCCTTTTGACGCGATAGCTATGTTTTTTGTGTGTTTGAAATCATAGCTTGTGTAACGCTCGGCGAAATATCCAATTGCTATACCTGCGATGATTCCGATAACGGCGGCAATCCAGGGTGACATTGATCCGGCAGCAAATCCTGCTGAAGATACATTCATGCCATTGAAGAAAAAGTATGTGAAAACTGCGCCTCCTACAACTATGAGGAGAGCACTTGACCATAGCGAGATATTCAGCTCGCGATGTGGATTATCGCTGGCCTTACGCATTAGGACATAAGCAATACCAATTACACATGCTGCAAGTCCCAGTGCCGAGAACAAAATGGGAAACACCAGCAGCTTGGCCAGTAGTTCTGAACTGATTGGGTCATTGCCGTGTAAGCCGGTAAAGAACATATATGAAGAGAGAACAATACATGAGATGATAGCACCGATATAGCTCTCAAGCAGATCGCTGCCAAGACCGGCTACGTCGCCAACGTTATCACCAACATTGTCAGCAATTGTCGCAGGATTACGCGGGTCATCTTCTGGGATATGGGCCTCTGTTTTACCGACGAGGTCAGCACCCATATCAGCAGCTTTTGTATAGATACCGCCACCAACACGGTCAAAGAGAGCAACAACAGAACAGCCAAGTGAATAACCGGTTACTGTCATTGTGAAAGGGATGAAGGGAATTCCGATCCAGTTTTCGACTACCGTAACATTTTCGGCGTCTGCCTGTCCCATGATTACACCAAAAATCACATAAACTATCAGCAGACCAAGCAGTCCAAGGCCACCAACTGACAAACCCATGACGCTGCCGCCGCGCAGAGCGACCTTCATCGTTTTGCCCAGGTCATTAGTGACTCTCGCCTCGTTAGAAACTCTAACGTTTGAAATCGTGGCGATTTTCATGCCGATAAAGCCAGCTGTGGCACTCATTATCGTACCAATTAGAAACGCAACACCAGCGTACCAGTCGATAATGACTCCAAGAACAACCGCGATAACTACTGCAGCAACAGCAATGATCTTGTACTCATGGTTAATAAATGAGTCTGATCCCTCCTGAATTGCAGCAGCAATCTCTTTCATTAGTTCTGTGCCTGCATCCATCTTTTTGACTCGCATGAAGTTATAAGCCGCGAAGCCAAGAGTGATTACTACAGCTATCAGGATTGGGATGATAAATGCATAGATCACGTTCTATGTCCTCCGTTGTCATTTTGTATGTGAAAAGTGACTGCTATAAAACCAATAACTGTTAACTACTTCAGTTTTTTTAAATACCTGCCGAAGTTCAGTCTAAACATCTTATTGCTTGCCAAATCACACCAGTATAGATTTTAGCATGAATTTGTCAATCAAAAAACCGTTTATGTCAAGAAAAATCATATAAATATCGCATGTCTTGTGATATATGTACTTTCTATTTATAGACAGGACGGATATCATTTGAGTCAAGAGGTCTACAAATAGAAAAACTAATAGAGTTGATTGATAAAAATTGCATAGGAGGTCTGACAATTATGAGAATAATAGACTTATCTATCCCCATAACAAACAGTACCAATGTTTTTCCTGGTGATTCATCACCGGAGATAAGATCATCCAGAGCTGACGATGATAACTACATGATATCTACCATCAAACTTGGATCTCATACCGGTACGCATATAGATGCTCCACTACATGCCATAGTTGATGGTAGTGGTCTAGGGGTTCAGCCTGTAGATTCTTATGTCGGTGAAACACTGATAATAGATCTTCATGATGCAGAGGCTGGAACGATCATAGATATTGAATTGATTGAAAGTGTATGGAATAACTATCAAGACATAAAAAGAATCGTTCTGAGAACTGATTGGCACAAAAGATGTTCAGAAGAGCCGGAATTGGATTATTTTGCGGACTATCCGGCACTAGATCTTCAGCTGGCTGACTGGCTGATTGCGAAGGGGATAGTTTTTGTAGGGCTTGAAAGTCCATCTATTAGTGCTACGGATCATATGCGGATACATCGAAGGCTGTTGTCTGCCAATATAGTAATTCTAGAAAGTATGATCAATGTTGAATTGATCAATAAACCAGTTGTTGAGCTTCATGCAGTGCCAATGAACATTCCGGGTATAGATGGATCTCCCGTCAGGGCTTATGCAATTGAACGATAAAAGAATACTAATGATATAATAAGTAATAAGTCTTTCCAATTTAAAACTACTTATGATTCGGAGGAATAACAATGAGAAAAATCAAATGGGGTGTACTCGGAACAGCTAATATTGCTCTCGGGCAGGTAATACCGGCTATGCTAATGGCAGATAATTGTGAATTATATGGTATAGCAGGACGCAACAAGGAAAAGGTAGACAATTTCCGAGAAATGTTCGGTTTCAAGAAAGGTTATTACAGCCTTGAGGAAATGCTCGAAGATACTGAAATTGAAGCTGTTTATATTCCTCTGCCAAACAATATGCATAAGGAGTGGGTTATCAAAGCCGCTGAAAAGGGTAAGCATGTTCTCTGCGAGAAACCGCTTGCAGGTGAGGAAGCTGATATCCAAGAGATGATTGTTGCCTGCGACAAGGCAGGTGTCAAATTCATGGAAGCATTCGCTTATCTTCACAGTCCAATAATCAAGGCAATAAAAGATGCTGTCGATGGTGGCGCAATTGGAAAGCTCGGTTTTATCGAGACTACCTTTTTGACATCAGGCTACTCGTCTGAAAATATCAGAGTTCAGAGGGATACATTAGGCGGTGGAGTTTATGACCTCGGCTGTTATAATATTAGTTTGATTCTGACTATCACAGGCGAAGAACCTTCAATGGTCAAGGCTTTTGCCAGATTTACAGATGAGAAGATAGATGATTTTGCCGCTGCCTACATGGAGTTTCCAAGTGGCTGCAGGGCAAGTATCGTGACTGGCATGTGTTCACCGCAGAGGTCAGACCGATTCTTCATTCATGGCAGCAAGGGTACAATTGCCGCGCCGATTCCTTTTAATGCCAATGGGCGTCTGTCCTATGACATTATTGAAGGTGATAAGACAACGACGCATTATGTTGAAACACCCAACAATTATAAACTTGAGGTAGAACAGCTTGGCAGATGCATAACCGATGGCGAAACACCAAATGTTAGCCATGATTTCAGCATTAAGAATGCCCGTGCCATCGACAAAGTGCTTAATGATATGGGATATCGTGACTGATTAAGAGCTTCAGAGTTTAACTCTGATCGTATACTTCGCAAGAAGCTCGATCGGATTATAAGAAAGTTTGGACTGACGAAGGCCCTCGATACCGACATCTTCTTCACGGTTGATGTACTTAACGGTTTCGGGGGCTTCTTGCGCAAAACCGTTTACTAGTATTTGATAGGAACCGTGCCAGTCCAGCGAAGCTTTTTCAATATGTACAAATAAAGTGTCGTTTATGATCTCGCCAAATGCAAAACCAGCAACCTGACCATGAATCTCCAGCATATAGCCAATTGATGAAAATTTATTGAAATAGTCCTGCAGAAACTCAGTAACGGCCTCGCTCTCTGCCTCAGGAAACTCACCTTCCGGAGTGTTTTCAGGTGCATACTCTGTATAGAACTCGCGTACACGTTCAATATTGCTCTCATCTATCCTGGCAAATATATAGTCAGTGTAAGTGCGTTTGAATTTGTTAATATGATTTCTCGGTGTTTTGAATTTTTTCCCCTTAAGCTCAGCAAGATCATCCCGAAGATAAAGATAATCGTACCAATCGCGCGTAGCTTCAACAGATATGGGTGTACCGAATTCTTCTTCTAGTATATTCTTCGCTTGTTCGGGGACCGCAGCAAAATAGAGGTCATGCTTTTGTTCCTGGCAGCAGTTTCTTAATTCAGCCAAAGCCTGGCGCAGATCTCCAGGCCCAACAGGAATGCAAAAATAGGGAGTTTCAGACCTAAATGTCATTTTGATAAACAGCATTTCGCTTACTATACAAAATGACATATCATAAAAATTGCGCCACATATAAATTCCAGCGATAGTATATTCGCTGGTTCGGTAATCCTGAAAACTTAAATACTTCTCTATGGTCGGTATATCATCTAGAGTAATCTTCCTAAATGGGAGCATATGTAGTTCCTCTCTCTTTTCAATATCAAGCTCCATTATACAACAAGAAAATCCCTCGAGCCACCACACTCAAGGGATTTCTTATCTTCAAAGGAGGGTATGAAGAGGAGGAGTTATATGAAAAGTTTGCTTGCTATGGGTTCATAATAACAGTTTATTGTGTACAGGATGTTTGCTAATTATGAAGAAATGTTACTTGTATATGAACAGGAATAAGCATCGAAATAAGTCAGACGTCCAGTTGCGTTGTATAGTCCGCTTGAAAATCAGAAGCGGTATACTAGGTGAACAAAATATGTTAAGATGCTTTTTGATGCAGACATAATTGAATTCATTGCTTCAGCTGCTCATTGTATCAATACCAGTCTATATCAAGACAGGTATCATACGTCGAATTGTTAGTTTATATAGCCCTGAAGCCGCTGAAAAATTGATGTCTGTAAATGCTGATTCCATAATAAAAAAAGAATATAATTTATGAAATCAAATGGTAAACGGGGCGAAAACATGAAATATTCCGACATTAAACCTATTATCAAAAAGTCTTTATTGGCTGCAGTTGATGCTGCCCTGGCAGTGATAGCATTATGGTTTGCCGTTATGCTTAAATTTGAAAATCTCCAGCATGTCGTGTCTGCGATCAGAAAACCGGAGATAGTTGGATTAGTTGTGCTTCTATCATTTGCTATATTCTATTTTTTCGGCTTTTACCAGCATATCTGGCGTTATGCCAGTATCAATCAGTATCTGGTGTTATTTGCCGGAACTCTTATCCAAGGCGTTTTGGTTGCAGCTGTGCTGTCATGGCGGAAAATTGAATATCCTGGTTCCGTTTTTGTTATTTACTGGTTATTCCTGTTTCTAGGTGTTACTGGTATCAGAATTATCTACAGGATGATTATGAGCAGTGCATTTCATGAGGCGAGGCATGCCAGGCAAAAACCCAAGGGATATCTTAATAATGAAATTAGCAAAGTAGGAACAGAAAATACGGGTAATGATATTGTCGAAAGAGGCGAGACGATCAGGGTCATGATCGTTGGTGTTGGTTATGCCGGTAGTCAGATCATCAGAGAACTGCAGGATCATCCAGGCAGTCGTCAGGTTGTAGTAGCAATTGATGATAATCGTGAGAAACATCACTATAAGATTCGCGGTATTCCTGTTGTTGGTGATAGAACTATGATCATGTCAGCTGTCAGGCATTACAGCGTAGATGAAATAATTCTCGCGATACCTAGTGCCAGCAGTCATGATCAACGTGAGATTCTGGATATATGTACTAAAACAGGCTGTGAACTGAGGCAAGTGCCTTTGCTAAGTGATCTAATTGATGGCAGAGTCAGTGTTAGTGATATCAAGCATGTCGAGATTTCTGATTTGCTGGGGCGTGAACAGATAATACTCGATAACAAAGAAATAGCAGGTACACTTGAGAACAAGACCATATTGGTAACCGGCGGCGGTGGATCGATCGGTTCCGAAATCTGTCGTCAGGTTGCTAATTTTAATCCGAAGAAGTTGATAGTATTTGATATATACGAAAATAACGCATATGATCTCCAGCAGCAGCTGCTCGCTAGATATAAAAATCTTGATCTGCTGGTTTTGATAGGTTCGGTTCGTGACAGAAGTCGTCTGGAAACTGTTTTTTCCGAATGTCGACCAGATGTTGTTTTCCATGCAGCTGCTCATAAACATGTGCCTCTGATGGAGGACAGCCCAAGTGAAGCAGTTAAAAACAATGTTCTTGGAACATATAATACAACTCTGGCTGCTGCAAGGAACGGTGTTGAACGTTTCGTTCTGATATCTACCGACAAGGCTGTAAACCCAACCAATGTAATGGGATCAACAAAGCGACTGGCAGAAATGGTGATTCAGCACATGGCGGTTATGTTCCCGAAGACTACTTTTGCCGCCGTCCGTTTTGGCAATGTGCTAGGCAGTAATGGCAGTGTTATACCACTATTTAAGAGGCAGATAAGGGAAGAAGGCAAGGTCACAGTAACTCATCCCGATATTACAAGATATTTTATGACTATTCCTGAGGCTTCCAGATTGGTTATTCAAGCTGGTGCTCAAGCCCGTGGCGGAGAGATTTTTGTACTGGACATGGGCGAGCCTGTAAAAATAGTTGATCTTGCCAGAGACCTGATCAGACTGTCTGGTTTGGAGCCTGATATCGATATTCCTATCGTGTTTACCGGACTGCGGCCAGGAGAGAAAATGTATGAAGAGCTATACCTTGATCGTGAAGGTATGGATAAAACCAAGCATGATAAGATCTTCGTGCTTAAGCCTGTTAATGATCAGATGGCTATCAATGATGAAATAATTCATCTTCAGCAGATCATTGGCTGGTCATTTGCAGATTTTGACCGCTTGCTTAATAGACTAAAATTCAAAAGTGAAGTCTCAGCTAGTGCATATCTAGCGGACGCATCAACTGAAGAGTGACTTAAGACAAGGATATTATATTAGTAAAATGGAACCGCAGACTGTGTAGATCACAGGCTGCGGTTCTTTTTTGCCATAATGGTACCTTATATAAATATCAATGAATTAGTTTGCCAGGATAGTCTGCCAGATTTTATCATATGTACTATCTATCTCTTCTGAAGAATAGTATAGCTCAAGCGAAGCAACTGTTTCAGCATCAGGATAATAGCTGTTATTGCTTGTAATCTCTTCTGGCAGCTTATTCAGGACATCGATGTGAGGGCTTGAATAGCCAACATATACGGCATTTTTCAAAGCAACATCAGGCTCGTACATAAAATTGATGAATTTATGAGCGGCTTCGACGTTTTGTGCGTTTTCTGGAATACACATCATATCGATCGACATGTTTGAGCCTTCAGGCAGAATATACTGAAGCATTTCCGGATCCTGGCCACCGTCTTCAAGTTTTTGCTGACAAACTACGTGATCACCAGACCAGGCTATACCGGCAGCCAGCTCGCCAGATACATACTTATCTTTTAGATCATCAATACCTACGATTGGCTTAACTTCTTTTCTCTGCTCAATCAGCAGCTGCTTAGCTTCTTCAAGTTCAGCCGCTGCGACTGTATTTAAGCTATAGCCAAGATAATTGAGCGCAGCACCAATTGACTCGCGCATGCTATTATACATGCCGATTCTATTCTCCCACCTGGTATCAAAGAGGGTTTGCCATACTTGAGCCGGATCATTATCACTTAGCATACCAAGTTCATCACGATTATAGATCAGGCCTACTGTACAGTACATATATGGAGCTGCATAGCTGTAGACCTGATTGCTGATAGCCTCATCCGGATCAAATTCAATATTTCCCAAGCGTGGATCTACATATTTGCTTACATTTGGCAGCTTGGTCATATCAAGTTTTTGTAATCTGTTTTCTTTGATAAGACGAACTACCATATAGTCAGATGGAATGATAATGTCGAACGACTCTTTGTCGATCATCGGGTACATTTTTTCATTGTCATCGTAGGTGCTATAGACTACATCATATTCCGGGTAAGCAGTTTTAAAATCTTCGATAACATCAGTTATTTCATAGTCCTGACCATATAAGGTGTAGGTATCAGATTCTCTGGACATATACTCACCCCAGTTGTAAATAACCAGAGTTTTGCTGCGGTCTTTGCCGCCACATGATGTCAGCAGCAGTGAAACTGTAAAAATCAAGACTGCTGCCAGTGCTAAGGTTCTTCTTTTCATTATTTGTCCCCTCCTCTTGTGCCGACTTTGACCTTAGAGTCTTTGCCGGAACGAATGTTTACAATTATCAACAGTATAAGAACTGTGACAAACATCAGTGCTGAAAGTGCATTTATCTGCGGATTAACACTTTTTCTGGCCATTGAATATATCGTGATTGCAAGCGTTGAAATTTGATTGCCGGCGGTGAAATAACTGATGACAAAATCATCGATAGATAGTGTGAAGGTTAGGATAAGAGCTGTTACAATACCAGGCATGATCTCGGGAAGAATTACTTTGATAATTGCCTGATGAGGTTTGCAGCCAAGATCGAGTGCAGCCTCATAGATATTTTTGTCGAGCTGTTTGAATTTTGGCGAAATTGAGAGAATAGCATAAGGTATATTGAATGCGATATGTGCCATCAACAGTGTCGGGAAACCTGTCTTAAGCCCGATAAAAAAGAATAGAAGCATCAAGGAAATACCTGTGACCAAATCAGGACTGACATTAGGTATATAGGTTACTTGCATGATAACACCGCGTAGGCGACGTTTCATTGATTGCAGACCCAGACAGGTGATAGCGGCGACAAAAGTCGATATAAGCGCTGACAGCAGTGCTATGATAAGGGTAACTCTGAGCGCGCTTAAGATATCTGAATTTTGAAAGAGCTTCCGGTACCAATCCAGAGTGAAACCACCCCAGACAGCTCTGGACTTGGCGTCATTGAAGGAAAAAATGATCAAAACAACGACAGGGGCATAGAGAAAGGCAAAAATCAGAAACATATAGCCGTTCTTCAGCAGCTTTTTCATCCCAGAACACCTCCCCCTGCGTTATCCTCCTCATATTTTGTCAGGACTCGCATACTTGCAAGCACAAATACGAGCAGAAGTATCGATAGAGCAGAACCGACGGTATAGTCGCGTGAGACCATAAACTGTCGCTCGATCGCGTTGCCTATCAATAGATACCTTCCGCCGCCCAGCAGGTCTGGAATGAGAAAAGTTGTCATTGCAGGCATGAATACCATATTGATTCCGGAGAAGATTCCAGGCAGGCTCAGGGGAAATATGACCTTCAAAAAAGTCTGCTTCTTGTTTGCACCCAGGTCTTCAGCTGCTTCCACAACGCTTCTGTCAATTTTCAGGAGAACCGAATGGATTGGCAGGACCATAAAAGGCAAATAGTTGTAAACCATGCCCAGTCCAATGCCGAAATCATTATATAGAAACTGAACCGGACCAAGGCCGAAAATACCTATGAAGCTGTTAATTATGCCATTCGGTTCAAGTAATGCCAACCAGGCATAAGTTCTCAAAAGCGCGTTCATCCACATCGGCAGAACAAATAGAAAAAGCAGGAAGCTGCTTCCCTTTTTTGCCTTGCTTCGTTGGGCCAAAATATAAGCTGCGGGATATCCGGCAACGAGACAGATCAACGTACTAACCAAAGCCAAACTCAGTGATTTGGCAAATACATTGATATATATCGGTACCTGCAGATCTACATGCCAGATACTGCTAAGTCCCAAAAAATCGAGGGCTACGGTGCTCTCAGTGCTGAAGATACTACGAAAACCTTGTAGAGTGAAATACAAATTGCCCGCTGCATCATATGCGCTAAACGCGTAAAAGGCAACCAGCAGCAGAGGAGCTATGGTGAAAACAGCCATCCAGATGATGTAGGGGGCTGCCAGTTTCTGCATACGCATTACCAAGTTACCTCCTCATGCGAGATCTCATCATTTTCGTGATCGCTGATCGTTAATATCCTATCAGGAGAAAAATCAGATTTGGCCATGACATGAATCTCATCAGGATCGAAATGCAGACCGACCGTTGTACCTGGGTCGACGGGATCAGTACTATGAACCATGAAACTGAAATTATCAGTATCTACATTCATCTCATAGTGAACACCTTTGAAGACTATTGAGCTGACGACACCTCTAAGAGCTTTGCCCTCAGAGCTTACTATCTGAATGTCTTCTGGTCTGATTACAACATCAACTTCTTCTTGTTCAAAACGAGGATCAACACAGACGAAGCTATGACCACAGAAGTCAACCTCGAAGTCCTGTGTCATTCTGCCCGGCAAAATATTGCTCTCACCAATAAAATCAGCAACAAAAGCGTTTCGCGGCTCATTATAGATATCTGTAGGAGTTCCAATCTGCTGAATACGTCCTTGTTTCATTACAATGATCGTATCAGACATCGTCAATGCTTCTTCCTGATCATGTGTGACATATACAAAAGTAATCCCCAGAGACTGCTGCATCTGTTTAAGCTCTATTTGCATTTCTTTTCTCATCTTGAGATCAAGAGCTCCTAATGGTTCATCCAGAAGCAGGACCTGTGGTTTGTTAACTATCGCTCGGGCAATAGCAATTCTCTGCATCTGACCACCTGAGAGCTGGTCTACCCAGCGATTTTCATAACCTTTCAGGTCAACCATTTTCAGAGCCTGATCCACTCTTGAAGCGATCTCTGATGCAGGAAGCTTCTGCAGTTTTAGTCCAAATGCAATATTGTCTTTGACATCCAAATGAGGGAAGAGCGCATATCTTTGAAAAACAGTATTAACCTTGCGTAGATAAGGTGGAACTACAAGCAAATCATTATCTTCGAAAGTGACCGAACCACTGTCCGGCTGTTCAAAACCGGCTAGGATTCTCAAAGTTGTAGTTTTGCCGCAGCCGCTCGGACCTAGCAAGGTAATAAACTCATTATTGCGAATATAAAATGTAATATCATCTAGAACTTTTGTATCGCCATAGGATTTACAGATGTCGATCAATTCAATGATATGTGATGAACCAGTTGAATCAGCCAGTTGGCCTTTCTTGCCATTTGCTGCGTCCTGACTCTTTATTGATGGAGATTTTTTCAAACTGTTGAACATAATGCCTCCTATGATAAGTACTGTGATGACAGTATAGTATGCAAAATATTAAAAACTTGGTGGTGTAGATATCCAGAGAACTTTTGCTTGTTTTTTGCCTTTGTTTTCCAGATAGTGTGGCATCTCTGGACTAATCATGAAGCTTTCACCCTTTTTAGCTTTGAGTTTTCGCTGGCCAAGAACTATTGTTATATTTCCTTCCAAAACATAGCCGAATTCTTCGCCTTCATGAGGGTTGTCCGGGTATGTCTGACCACCTGGGTCAATTGTAACTAAAATAGGCTCCATTTCATTTTTTTGTGCGTTTGGTATCAGCCAGCAGACTGAACTCTTAAGCTCCATATCTTCTTTTACCGCGAAATCCTCGCTTGTGAATACGACTTTCACTTCTGCCTGCTCCTGAAAAAATCCTGGCAGATCAGTTCCTAAACACTCCAGGATATCGTAAAGTGTAGCAATAGATGGAGATGTCATGTTTCGTTCAAGCTGTGAGATAAAACCTTTTGAAAGCTCACACCTGTCTGCTAGCTCTTCCTGTGTAAGTTGATTGGAAAGACGTAGAAATTTAATTTTCTCGCCGATATTCATATTATCTTACCCCATAATTTGTCTGCTGGAACCACCAGTATAATTGAAACCTTTTAAACTTATAGTTTAGTTATACTAAACAACAATTGCAATTATAACTATCTCTTTGACAATGTGTCAAACATATTTTGAGAATAAATTGTATTAAATAAACTACATTGAGAAAATTATTTCAAAAGTATTAGTATAGGAAGCTAAAATCAGCTCATTATTGCTTTTTTAGCTGAGTCACGCTATTCTATTTCGAGAATAACAGTGAGGTGAATCGGCATGGTTGCACAGCAGACTCTGCGTGAAAAGATTAAACAGGCCAAGCGAGTAGTTATCAAAATTGGTACATCTACTCTAACTTACGATAATGGCAGAATAAACCTGACAAATATGGATCAGCTCTGCAGATCAGTTGCTAATCTAATGAACCGGGGCAAGCAGGTTGTCCTGGTTTCGTCGGGTGCTATCGGCGTAGGGGTCGGTAAACTGCGCATGCCTGAAAAACCAGCTTCCATAAGGCGTAAGCAGGCAATTGCGGCCGTTGGCCAGTGTGAGCTCATGAATATGTACAGCAGGCTTATGTCAGATTACAGCTATACGGTTGGACAAGTGCTGCTGACAAAAGATGATATCGATGATGAAGAAACCAGAACTAATATCGTTAATACATTTGAAGCACTTCTGGAAATGGAGATCATCCCGGTTGTCAACGAGAACGACACAGTTTCTACACGAGAAATTTATCATAATGGAACATTTGGGGATAATGATACCCTCTCAGCAATAGTTGCGGTTTTGCTTGATGCAGACTTGTTAATAATGTTGACAGACATTGACGGCCTCTACGACTGTGATCCTCGCCTTAATCCTGAGGCTGTCTTTGTCTCCTATGTACCTGAGATTACTGATGAGATCGAAGCCAGTGCAGGAGCGGCCGGCAGCAAAAGAGGCACCGGCGGTATGCGCAGCAAAATACTTGCCGCCAGAATTGCAACAGTGGCAGGTCTTGACGCCATAATAGCCAATGGATCAGTTCCGCATATAATTGATGATATAGCTGATGGTAAGAATAAAGGTACAATGTTTGCTGCGATTGGCGAATAAGTTATCACTTTCGCTACCGCAGCCACACCTAATTAATCAGCCAACCGGAGGAAGTGCTGCCTGGTCGACAACAGCAGGCTGCCCGGGTGTGCCGGGCACAGTAGGATCAGTCACTTCAGGCTCTGGAGCCGGCAAATGCAGATTGCATGGTTCTTTTGGATTAAGCAAGACTCCTGGTATAAAATACTCTCCCTGTTGATTAGGACAATCCGGGCCGGCAATCATACCGGAATCCTTGCAGATCGTGGCACTAGTCACAGTTTCCGGTTTGACGAAGTCTATGGGCTCAAGGCCTTCATGAATTGCATTCATCGATGCCTGCCAGATCTTAATTGCATTGCTTCTATCGGTTTGTATAATTTCGGTTCTTCTGCCGAATTCATTATCAAAACCGTACCAAACAGCAGCTGTGTAATAAGGAGTATAGCCACAAAACCACTTATCGATATTATTATCGGTTGTGCCTGTTTTGCCTGCGGCTGTCATATTATTGAGTGAATACCCACCAGCTGTACCTCGTGTAAGAACGCCCTTCAATATATCAGTCAATACAAAGGCTGTTTCAGGCTTATAGACCTCTACAAATTCTGGTCTATTCTCAAGCAAAACATTACCATCATAATCCAAAACCCTTGTATACATATAGGGTTCTGTATAAAAACCATTATTGGCAAAAGTCGAGTAGGCTCCAGCCATCTCCATGGTTGTAACACCATAGGTCAGTGCGCCCATAGCAGAGCTTACCAGTTTGTCCTGGCTGTTAATGCCAACCTGATGCAGGTAGCTTAAGGAAGTGTCAAAACCGATAACATCGACCAGAACCTGAGCGGCAATGGTATTTCTTGACATCTCAACAGCTCTTCTTAGGGTTATATTGCCCAAATAGCCGAGATCAGCATTTTTAGGATATACTTCTGTCGGGTCATGAGGGTTTAAATAAACAGGCTTGTCTGAAACGATTGAGGCGGCTGTAATTTTACCCGTATCGAGTGCGGGTCCATATACATTAAGCGGCTTAATACTTGATCCAGGCTGTCTCCTTGCCGATGTCGCACGATTCAAGACGAAGTTGGCCGTTTTCTCACCATAGCCGCCGACCATCGCTTTTATCTGACCTGGATTTTTCAGATTGTCAACGACAACTATAGAGCCCTGTGGCCCACTAGGCAGATGACTGAGTGCA
The DNA here is from genome assembly GCA_012727965.1 of Clostridiaceae bacterium. Classification (GTDB taxonomy): domain Bacteria; phylum Bacillota; class Clostridia; order Saccharofermentanales; family UBA5734; genus JAAYFZ01. The sequence continues at coordinate 2,284 of JAAYFZ010000227.1, read as the reverse complement.
GCTGGGTTCGATGAGAAGTATTCCTGTGTCTTGAAAACCTCTTCAACTTTTCCCTGTATGGAAGGGTCCAATGTGGTTTCAATCGTCAAGCCATGATTATAGACAGCAAGCGATGCCATCTGCTCACTATAGCCGCGTCTCTCGACAAGGTCATTTATAACTGTTTGGATAATGTAATCAACGAAATATGAATTGACCTGATTGGGTGAAACTTTCATTGGTGTATTACGGAATATAATTTCAGTGTCCAGAGCTTCTTCATATTCGCTTTCAGATATCATACCAAGCTCATACATTTTACTGAGTACAATACGCATACGACGAAGAGCATTTCGCCTGCCGTTTTCAGTTAAGGGGTTATAAGTGGATGGCCGATTGGGAACACCAGCTAGAAAAGCACACTCAGTTAGATTTAGCTGAGCAGCTTCCTTGTCGAAATAAGCTTTGGATGCGGACTGAATGCCCACATAGCTGTTTCCCATAGGCACGAGATTTATATATAGCTCCATGATTTCGTCCTTGGATTTTTGCTTCTCAAGTTCGATTGCATTGAACCATTCCTGAATCTTGCGTTGTGCTGAAATCTGGTCGGCACCTGATATCATCTTAACTGTCTGCTGAGTGATAGTAGAGCCGCCGTGTGTAGCTGCTCCGCCGTTTGAAAGAGCGGACAGTACGGCACTGCCGATACGTCTGGGATCAATACCTATATGCTCGTCGAATCGCTCATCCTCGATTGCTTTGAACGCTTCGTCTATATATGTATCTTCGACAGCGGAAAAAGTCACAAACTCACGATTGATATTCTGTGAGCCAGTAAGAATAGCTATATCTTCCTTGTTTTGATCAAGAATTCGAGAAACTTCATTAGTGTTTTTTATTTGGTTAACAACTATAGGCTGGGCAGTTGAAATATAACCTATTAGCATGCCAAAACCGAGGCCGCCGACAAGAAAGCCCATAATTGCTACGATTATAACTATCAGACCAAGAGCTTTGCCGAAGGACACTCCGAGCAATCTGGTTAATCCCATAATTGCTCCGCTATGAGTCGGTTTACCTTTGATTCTATGCTTAAGCTCTCTTTTTACCGCCTGATCGGATCTGCGCCGTGGCGGTGGAGCATAACTATTGTTTTTATTGTTGATATCTGCCACCTGAGCACTCCTTTTGCCAGTATAATAAACCAGCAATTATAAAAGAGGGGTACTAACCCCTCCTCTTGTTAACATGTAAGCTTATTGCATTATCATTGTTGTTGGGTTAAGGGGCTCTCCATAGAGTCTGATTTCAAAATGCAAATGAGAACCGGTCGAAGTACCTGTGCTTCCGACTTTGCCGATCAGATCGCCCTTCTGGACCTTCTGTCCGGCACTTACGTTCAGTTTGCTGCAATGCATATACACCGTCGTGAATCCGTTGCCATGATTGATTACTATATAGTTGCCTTGAGTACGTCCATATGTTGCTGTTGCAACAGTTCCAGCTCCTGCGGCGTAAATTGGTGTGCCTGTCGGACTAGTCATATCAACTGCCGGATGAAAATGGTAGTAACCAAAGACAGGGTGCCTTCTCGAACCATAACCTCTTAATGAGCCAGATGATGGTTTTTTTGTAGGCAAATAGTCAAGTTTGTTTCTAATAGTGGCTTCATACTCCGTTAGGTCAATTTCTTGAGCCTCAGGCGTCTGTTTGAAGTTTTCAAGTTTATTCTGAAGCGAAATGAGGTTTCTGGCTTCTTCAGCATAAGATGAAACGGAACCACTTGAACGTGAGATCATTTGAGTATTAAGATTACTCATCAAAGCGTTGAGAATCGTGTCCTCAAGCTGATTCATTTCATTTTCCTTGGATTCAAGAGCGTCATTAAGTTCTTCAGCTTTTGCTTTTTCTTGATCAAGCTCTTCCTGAAGATTAATCTTCTCTATAGTTTCGCATAGTTGTTCATCTCTGTTTAATGCTTCATTTAGAGATTGAAGACCAGATGCGTCACCTGAGTTGGCCTCTGTTCTGACCATTTCAGCGGCTACACCTGCAGGATCTCTGGTCGCAGCCAGGTATCCGACGGATGAAGCTGATGCTATAGTTATGATCAAAGCAACAGCAATTAGTGGTTTTTTATACTTGTGCAGCCATATAAGCCGCCTGTTAACTGTTCTGACAGCTGTTTTGCCAGCTATGGACCAACGCTTCTGCATAGCGTCTCCTTTCGAGGTACAAGAATACACATCGCACATTATAGTGTAAAATAAAAAAAGCAATAAATTGAGAGGGTATATAAATG